>DATLOP010000178.1:0-15342 GCA_035536255.1 Solirubrobacteraceae bacterium | reverse complement strand
GCCGTGCCGGCGCCGTCTGGCTCCGGCGAGAGCGGCGGGAGCGGGGAGAGCGGCGGCAGCGGGGGGAGCGGCGAGAGCGGTGGCGGCGAGAGCGGTGGCGGCGGCGGCTCGGCGCCCGGACGCTCCGAGCCGGCCCAGCCCGCCCCGAGTCGCGGCGAGAGCCCGGCCGCCGGCCCGTCCCCGACCCCGGCCCCCGTCCCGCCCGCCTCCGACTGCGGCTCGGCCCCCGCCCCGCCCGCCGGCGGAGGCCCGTCGACCTCCACCACGACGACGCCCTCCCCGGCCGCCGGCTGCCCCCCGGCCGTCTCACCACCCCCCCACCATGCACCGCAACCCCCCAATCGCGGCCGAACGTCCCGCAGCAGTCGTCCTGGCAGCCAGTCCGGGACGTTCGACGGAATTGATCCATGACCCGTCGTGCCCACACCCTGCTCGTGCTCGCCGCCGCCGCGGCGCTCGCCGCCGCCACCGCGCTGGCGAGCGCGCCGGCCGGGTCGGCGGCGCCGCCGCGGCTGGCCAAGTTCAACTCGTGCGGGCAGCTGATCGAGTTCGCGCGCGACCGGGCGCTGAGCGAGCTCGAGGCGATGCGGGTCCCGCGGGCGGGCATGCCGGGCGGCCAGATGCCGGTGGCGGCGCCGCAGGAGGGCGCGCGCGACGGCGGCGGGGCCGCGTCCGGCGGGCACTCCAACACCAACGTCCAGGAGGCCGGCGTCGACGAGCCCGACATCGTCAAGCTCGACGACCGGCGCATGTTCAGCGTCGTCGAGGGGACCCTGCGCGCCATCGACCTGACCGGCGACCGGCCGCGGGTCACCGCCCGGCTCGCCGTGGCCGGCGAGGACCACGAGCTGCTGCTGCACGGCGAGCGCCTGATCGTCCTCGGCCAGGACTGGGACGACGCCGAGACCGTGCGGATGCTGGAGGTCGACGTCTCCCAGCCCTCGGTCCTGCGCGTGCTGCGCGGGATCACCGTGCCCGGGTCCTACCTCAGCGCCCGCGTCAACGGCGCGGTCGCCCGCGTCGTCCTGTCCACCGACTCGCCCAACGTGTACTCCAAGGAGGCGATCCGCCGCGCCCGCTGGCTGCCGCGCGGCAGCTTCTACAGCCGGCGCACCGGGAAGCGCAGCCGCCGCGCGCTGACCCGCTGCGGCGACGTGCGCCACCCCACCACCTACGGCGGGCTGGGGATGCTGACCGTCCTGACCTTCGACCTCGACCGCGGGCTCGTGCCCGTGGACTCCGACGCCGTCATGGCCGACGCCGAGACGGTGTACGCGTCTACCGAGGGCCTGTTCGTGGCCACCGAGCGCTGGGTGCAGCCCGGCACGGCGGCCTCCGACGTGCCGACGGAGAGCTCGACGCTCGTCCACCGCTTCGCCGGCGGCGCGCGCCCGGTCACCGCCTACGGCGGCAGCGGGGCGGTGCCCGGCTACCTGCTCAACCAGTTCTCGCTGTCCGAGCACGAGGGCCACCTGCGCGTCGCCACGACGACCGCGCCGTCGTGGATGGCGAGCGGCCCGCGCGCCGAGGCCGAGAGCATGGTGTCGGTCCTGGCGCCGCGCGACGGCCGCCTGGCCCAGGTGGGCCGCGTCGACGGGCTGGGCCGCGACGAGCGCATCTACGCCGTGCGCTTCCTCGGCGACGTCGGCTTCGTGGTGACGTTCCGCGAGACCGACCCGCTGTACACGCTCGACCTGCGCAACCCGCGGGCCCCGCGGGTGGCCGGCGAGCTGAAGATCCCCGGCTACTCGGCCTACCTGCACCCGGTCGGCGACGACCTGCTGCTCGGCGTGGGCCAGGACGCGACCGGCCGCGGCGAGCTGCTCGGCTCCCAGGTGTCGCTGTTCGACGTCTCCGACCCGCGCCGGCCCGTCCGCGTGGCCCAGCGCCGGCTGGGCACCCGCTCCTTCTCCCCGGTCGAGGAGGACCACCGGGCGTTCCTGTTCTGGCCCGCCACCGGCCTGGCCGTCATGCCGCTGACCTCGGACTCGCCGGACGACATGGCGCAGGACGCGGAGTTCGACGGCGCGGTCGGCCTGCGGGTCGGCCCCGGCGCCCGCCTCGCCGAGGCCGGCCGCTTCGCCCAGGGCGAGGGCGGGCCGGTCCTGCGCGCGGCCGTCCACCACGGCCGGCTGCTCACCCTGTCCGACGACGGGCTGCGGGTCTCCGACCTGCAAACCCTGCGCCAGGACGCCTGGGTGGCCTTCTAGGTCACGACCCGGCGTCGGGCACCGAGACGCGCACGCCGTCGTCGCGCTGCTCGGGGCCCGACCCGTCGGGGCCGGTCGGCTCGGTGCGCCGCGGCGGCGAGCCGTTCCCGTTGCCCGCCGTGCCGTCGTAGGCGCGGTAGGGGCCGGGCTTGGGGCGCGGCGCCCCGCCCGGGAAGGCCAGGCGCGCGATCGTGCGCTGCACCATCCCCAGCTGCTGGAAGAACGGGCCCGTGTTGTACGGCAGCCCGTAGCGCTCGCAGATGTCCTTGACGCGCGGCGCGATCTCGGCGTAGCGCGTGCTCGGCATGTCGGGGAACAGGTGGTGCTCGACCTGGAAGCCGAGGTTGCCGCTGGCCACGTGGAACAGCGGGCCGCCGTCGATGTTGGCCGCCCCCGCGAGCTGTCGGACGTACCAGCCGCCGCGCGACTCGTCCTCCACCTCGGCCTGGGTGAACGTGTACGTCTGGTCGGGGAAGTGGCCGCAGAAGATGATCGCGTAGGACCACACGTTGCGCACGATGTTGGCCGTGGCGTTCGCCTTCGCCGCGGCGCGGAACGTCCGCCGGCCCTCGGCCAGCGCCGCGCCCAGCGGGTTCGACCGCCGCCGGCGGCGGCTGAAGCGACCCGCGCGCCGGGCGCCCACGTGCTCCGCCGTCCCGGCCACCGCGCCCGCGGCCAGCGCGCTGACCAGCGGCCAGGCGACGTAGTCCTTGACGATCTGCGCGCGCGCCTTGCCCGCCATCCCCCTGAGCTCCTCGCGGACCTTGGACAGCGGCTTCTCGCCCTTGCGGATCGCCTCGAAGTCCAGGTCGTGCAGGGCCACGCCCCACTCGAAGAACGACATCAGCACGAGGTTGTAGAACGGCTGGGCCAGGTAGACCGGGTTCCAGCGCTGGGCCGGGTCGATCCGCATGATCTCGTAGCCCAGGTCCTTGTCCTTGCCCAGGATGTTCGTGTACGTGTGGTGGACGTAGTTGTGGGAGTGCTTCCACGCGTCCGAGGTCGAGGCGGTGTCCCAGTCCCACGTGGTGGAGTGGATGTGGGGGTCGTTCATCCAGTCCCACTGGCCGTGCAGGATGTTGTGGCCCAGCTCCATGTTCTCGAGGATCTTGGCCAGCGAGTTGGCGGTCATCCCGGCCACCCAGGCGGGCCGGTAGCCCGCCCCCAGCAGCAGGACCCGAGCCAGGACGGCCAGGCGCCGGTGCAGGTCGATCATCGCGACGATGTAGCGGCGGTCGCGGTCGCCGAGGTCCTCGTAGACCTCGTCGTGGATCGCGTCGAACTCGCGCGCCAGCTCCTCGAGCTGGTCGTCGCCGAGGCGGGCGAGGGGGCTTTCGATCTCGGTGGTCGTCACAGCTCTATCTCCATTCGTCCTTCGGGGGCGTTGATGCAGGTCCGGACGGTCTCGCCCTCGGACCCCAGGACCTTTCCGTTGCGCATGTCGCGTACCCGGCCGGAGCGTAGCTTCCCGACGCAGGTGTGGCAGATGCCCTCGCGGCAGCCGAAGGGCAGCTCGAGGCCCGCCTCCTCGCCGGCCACGAGGATCGGCGTGGCGCCGTCGCACTGCACCTCGCGGTCTGACTTGGTGAAGACGATCGTGCCGCCCTCGCCCTCCTCGGCCAGGCCGAGCTTGGGCTGGAAGCGCTCGGCGTGCAGGCGCTCGGGGCCGGCGTCGGGCACCGACTCCCAGTGCTCGGACAGCGCGTCGATCATCTCCCCGGGGCCCGAGACGTAGGTCTCGCGCTCGCGCCAGTCGGGGCACAGGCGGTCGAGGTCGGCGGGGCCCATGCGCCCGTCGCGACCGGTCACCTGGAGATGGACGTGCAGGCCGTCGTGGCGCTCCTCCAGGCGGCCCAGCTCGTCGCCGAAGATCACGCCGTCCGGCCGGCGCGCGGAGTGCAGGTGGACGACGTCGCCCACCGCGTCGCGCCCGTGCAGGCCGCGCAGCATGCTGATGATCGGCGTGATCCCGCTGCCGGCGCTGACGAGCAGCAGCTTCTCCGGGGGCTCGTCGGGCAGCACGAAGTCGCCCTCCACGCCGCCCAGGCGCACGATCTCGCCGGGCCGGGCCTGGCGGACCAGGTAGGGCGTCACCTTGCCGCCCTCGACGAGCTTGGGCGTGACGGCGATGCAGCCGTCGCCGCGGTGGGGCTCGGACGTCAGCGAGTAGGCGCGCCAGTGGAAGATCCCGTCGACCACCACGCCGACCCGCAGGTACTGGCCGGGCCGGTGGCCGGGCCAGGCGTGGCCGGGCCGGATGACGATCGTCGCCGCGCCGTCGGCCTCGGGACGGATGCGCTCGATCCGCCCGCGCAGCTCGCGCGTGGACCACAGCGGGTTGATCAACTCCAGGTAGTCGTCGGGCAGCAGGGGGCTGAACAGCGAGCGCACGGCGCTCAGCGCCCGCCTGCGGGCAGGGGATACCTGGGGTGTCGCGCCACGTTCGGCCATCGCCGGGAACTACCCTACCCCCGGCTGGTGTTACATGAAACGGTGTAAGTATCTGCGGATAGAGTCGCGGGCGATGCACGAGGGCTACGAGGCGCTGGGGGACGCCGCGCGCCTGGCGCGGGAGTACCTGGACGGGCTGGAGGAACGGCCGGTGGGCGAGCGCGCCGAGCTGGACGAGCTGCGCGCGCGCTTCGCGCGCCCTCTCCCCGACGCGGGCGAGGACGCGCGCAGGGTCGTGGCCGACCTCGCGGCCGACGCCGATCCCGGACTGATCGCCTCGTCGGGCCCGCGCTACTTCGGGTTCGTGATCGGGGGGACGCTGCCCGCCGCGATCGCCGCCGACTGGCTGGTGTCGGCGTGGGACCAGAACGGCGGCGGCTACACCGCGTCGCCCTCCCTGTCGGTGGCCGAGGAGGTGGCGGCGGGCTGGGTGCGCGACCTGCTCGGCCTGCCGGCCGGCTGCGGGATCGGCTTCGTCACCGGCTGTCAGATGGCGCACTTCACGTGCCTGTCCGCCGCGCGCCACGCCGTGCTGCGCGACGCGGGCTGGGACGTCGAGGCCGACGGGCTGCAGGGTGGGCCGCCGGTGCGCGTGATCGCCGGCGAGCAGGTGCACGTGACGGTCCCGGTGGCCTGCCGGCTCCTCGGGCTGGGGGCGGAGCGGATCCGCCTGGTGGAGGCGGACGACCAGGGCCGCATGCGCCCCAACGCGCTGCGCGCCGAGCTCGCGCGCGCCGAGGGCCCGACCATCGTGTGCGCGCAGGCCGGCGAGGTGAACACGGGCGCGTTCGACCCGCTGGGCGCCATCGTGGAGGCCTGCCGCGAGCACGGCGCGTGGTGCCACGTCGACGGGGCGTTCGGCCTGTGGGCGGCGGCGAGCCCGGCCCGGCGCCACCTGGTGGAGGGCCACGACGGCGCCGACTCGTGGGCCACCGACGGCCACAAGTGGCTCAACGTCCCCTACGACTGCGGGATCGCCGCCGTCCGCGACGCCGCGACCCACCGCGCGGCGATGACGTCGAGCGCGGCCTACATCCCCGACCACGGGGACGACCTGCCGTGGGGCTTCGACTGGACCCCGGAGTTCTCGCGCCGCGCGCGCGGCGTGCCCGTGTACGCGGCGCTGCGCTCGCTGGGCCGCGAGGGCGTGGCCGACCTCGTGGACCGCTGCTGCGAGCACGCGGCGCGGATGGCCGCCCTGCTGTCGGAGGCCGGCGACGTCGAGGTGCTCAACGACGTCGTGCTCAACCAGGTGCTCGTGCGCTTCGGCGACGACGACGCGGTGACCCAGGCCGTGGTCGAGGCGGTGCAGCGGGACGGGACGTGCTGGCTGAGCGGCAGCACGTTCCGCGGGCAGGCCGTCATGCGGATCTCGGTCGTGGGCTGGCAGACGACGGCGCAGGACGCCGAGCGCTCGGCCGGCGCCATCCTGGAGGCGGCGCGCGTGCTGGCGCCGCGGTAGGGCCACGGGCGAAAGGAATCTCCAATTCCGCCGGAATCGGCGTATCGTCGGTGTTCGACGGCCGCTGTCCCGCTCCCACGCAGGAGGTCACATGCAAGCTGGAATGAAGGCCATCCGCTGGGGTCTGCCGAGGCTCGCGCTCGTGCTCGGCGCCATCATCTTCATCCCGATCTTCGCCTACTCCGTGCTGATCGCGGTGATCGTGGTCCGTCAGGCGCTCACCGGACAGTAGACCTCCGTTTCAGCCAGCCGGTACGGTCGTCGGGATGACCGACGGCCCGGGCAAGCGCGTCCTCGTCCTCGGCGCCGGGATGGCCGGGCTGGCCGCGGCGCACGAGCTGGTCGCGCTCGGCCACGACCCGCTGGTCCTGGAGGCGCAGAACCGGCCGGGGGGGCGGATCCACACGCTGCGCGGCTTCGCCGACGGCCTGTACGCCGAGGCGGGGGCGATGCGCATCCCGCGCTCGCACGACCTGACGCTTCGGTGGTGCGAGCGCTACGGGCTGCAGCTGCGCCCGTTCGTGATGGGCAACCCGCAGGGCCTCGTCCACGTGGGCGGGCAGCGGATGACGTCCGCGGAGGCGGACGCCGACCCCGACCGCCTGGGCTTCTCGGTGGCCGAGCACGAGCGCGGCCGGACGTGCACCGACCTGTGGGAGGCGGCCATCGCCCCCGAGCGCGAGCTGCTGGAGCGCGAGGGCCCGGCGGCGTGGGAGCAGATCGTCGCCCGCTACGACCAGCTCTCGCTGCGCGACTTCCTGATGGAGAAGGGGTTTTCGGAGGGCGCGATCGAGATGTACGGCGTGATGACGTTCGTGGAGTCCGACCTGCACAACGCGGTCGTCGAGGTGCTGCGCGAGGACCTGGGCGGCGCCTACGTGGACATGCAGGAGATCGTCGGCGGCTCGGACCTGCTGCCGCGCGCCATGGCGGGCGAGCTGTCGGACCGCATCCGCTACGGCGCCGAGGTCCACGCGATCGAGCAGGACGACGATTCCGTCACGGTCCACTTCAAGACCGAGGCCGGCCGGTTCTCCGAGACCGCCGGCCACGCCATCTGCACGATCCCGTTCTCGGTGCTGCGGACGGTCGAGGCCATCACGCCGTTCTCGCGCGAGAAGCAGAAGGCGATCCGCCAGCTCAACTACGCCGCCTCGACGAAGATCCTCTTCCAGGTCCGCGAGCGCATCTGGGAGCGGGACGGCATCGCCGGCGGCGCGACTTGCACCGACCTGGCGATCCGCCGCATGAACTACCCGACGCCCGATCCCTCGACGCCGCGCGGGGTGCTGCTGGCCAGCTACACGTGGTCCCAGGACGCCGCACGGTGGGGCGCCATGGACGAGGAGACGCGCCTGGAGCAGGCGCTGGAGGACGTGTCGTGCATCCATCCCGGGATCCGCGAGGTCTACGAGGCCGGCGACTCCTACGCCTGGTACGACGACCCCTACGCCGGCGGCGCCTTCGCCCTCTTCGACCCGGGCCAGCAGACCGAGCTGCAGGCCGCGATCACCCAGCCCGAGGGCCGCGTCCGGTTCGCCGGCGAGCACTGCTCGCTGTTCCACGCGTGGATCCAGGGCGCGCTGGAGTCGGGGGTCCGCGAGGCCCGCGCCGTCGCGGCCTGACCCGAGCCTCAGCGGCGGACCGTCAGGACCGCGGAGCGCACCGGCGCCCGGCGCCCGACGAACGTGCGCACCGCGACCCGCACGCGCCGGCCCGGTATGGCGGCGGCGCGGCCGTGGCGGGACAGGCCGACGCTCAGGACCCGCGTCTCGTTCGCGCGCAGGGTGGGGAACGCCTCGCCGAGCGAGCGTCGCGAGCCCGGGGCGTACACGACCAGGTGCGAGTCGCAGCCTGCCGCCTCGAAGCGGGGGGGGTCGGAGGGGCAGCGCACGCGCACGTGCAGGCGGCCCGCCACGCGCCGGGCGCTGCGCGGCCCGGTCACGCGCGTGGCCGGGCCGGCGCCGGCGCGGCGGCGGCGCTCGCAGTTGGCACCGAGCCGGTCGCCATTGCGGTCGAAGACCTCCCATCCCGAGTTGCCGTGATAGGCGGTGTCGACGCCGGCGCCGCAGTCGAGGGTGTCGCGCGCGTCGACGTTGAGCGCCTGCTCCTGGCCGTTGAGGACGTCGTCGCCGTCCCCGCCGAGCAGCCGGTCGCGCCCCGAGCTGCCGCCGTCGAGGACGTCGTTCCCGCCGCGGCCGTCGAGGACGTCGGTCGGGCCGGGCGGGCCGCACTGGATCTCCTCCTCGCCGTGGCAGTCGACGCCGTCGCCGCTCGAGAGGCGGTTCGGCCCCTCGTCGCCGGTCAGCCGGTCGGCGCCGACGCCGCCCTCGAGGTCCTCGACGTCGGCGGCGATGCGGTCGTTCTCCCCGGGGGCTCCGTCGTCGGCCTGGCCGTCGAGGTCGGCGGTCACCGGCCGGTAGGTCGTGTAGGTGACGCGGTCGCGGCCGTCGCCGCCGGACATCGCGTCGGAAGCGCCGTTGCCGTCGAGCAGGTCGTCGCCGGGGCCGCCGAGCAGCGTGTCCGCTCCCGCGCCCGCTCCGAGCTCGTCGCCGGCCAGCTTGTCGTCGCCCGGGCCGCCGTCGACCACGTCGGCGCCGCGGCCGCCCTCGAACCTGTCCTCGCTCGAGCTCCCGCCGGAGGGGTCGACGTCCTGGCCGTCGTCGCCGCCGCGGCCCTCCAGCGTGTCGTTGCCGGGGCCGCCGTCGGAGCCGTCCGGGCCCTGGCTGCCGAGCAGGTGGTCGTTCCCGGCGTCCAGACGCGAGATCGACTTGACCGCCGCGTCGATCGTCACCCGGTCGTCGCGCGTGGAGGTGGCGATGCTGAGCTTCCTCGTGCGCGGGCAGTGGACCTCGACGCCGACGGCGCGGCATGCGCCGCGCGCCTGCAGCGCCTGTCCCTCGTCGCGGAGGGTCAGCCCGCCTCCCGGAACCGTCGTCACCGTGAGGCTGGTCGGCTGCCCGCGCGCGCCGTGGTACGTGACCAGGTCGCGGTCGCCGAGCACCACCGCGGCGTGGGCGCTGCCCGCCGTCACGGCGACGAGCGTCGCAACCGACCCGGCCGCGGCCAATCGAATGAGCCTGCTGTCCACCGGCGACCCTTAGCTGCGCGGGCGCACGTGCACGACGTGCTCGGCGGTCAGGCAGCGGACGGCCGGCGGCGGCTGGCGCGGCGTCCCTCCGGCGCACCCGATGACGTAGTAGTCGCCGGCCCGCAGGCGGCTCGGCACGCGGGCGCTGAGGTTGCGGTTGCCCCGCCGCAGGGCCGGAGCGTCGGCTGTGGCGAGGAGCGCGGCGCCGCTGGTGAGCGCCGGGCTCGGAGAGAGCCAGTAGGTCAGCTGCGTGCGGCTCGCCTCGGCCGCCGTTCCGGTGCGCTGCGCCCGCGAGAGCACGGTCAGGCGCTTGCCCCGGGCGACGACCGTGAACGCCTTCACGTGCACGCGGTCGACGACGAGCGGGAAGCGCAGGCCCGGGACGGTCACGGTGGCGGCGCTGGCGGTGCAGTTGTTCTGGTTGGTGATCTCGGCGATCTCGTCCGGCCCGTCGGCGCATGCGATCACGTAGTAGGCGCCGGCGGCGCGGAGGGGAACCGCGACCTCGACCGAGCGGCCCTGACTCTCGGAGCGGGCCAGCTCGGTGTGGCGCGCGTCCGGCAGCAGGCGCACGTCCCCGCTCGAGCGGGTGGTGTCGCGCGAGAGGTAGAAGCGCGTCCGCGACGCGCCCGCCGGCCCGCTGCCGACGTTGCGCGTGGTCTCGGAGATCGTCAGCCGCTCCTCGCGGGCCAGCGAGGCGGGCGCGAACGCGACCGCCTCGACGAGCAGGTCGGCGCAGCCGTTCTTCTCCCGCCCGAACCACACGAAGCGGTGCTCGGTGGCGTCGTTGCTGTCGGCGCCGCGCTGCGACTGCGTCCCCAGCGCCCAGGTGGCCGAGCAGCCGTGGTAGCGGTTGATCCCGTAGAAGTCGCCCCACCGCCCGCTGGTCCCGGAGGTGGAGTCGACCACGCCGCGGTTGGACAGCGGCTGGTAGTTGGGCGTCACGGGGTCGACGATGGCCACCGCCGGGCGCGGGAACCGATTGCCGCCCATCGAGAACAGCGTCAGCCCGACGTCGTGCTGGGAGTTGCGCACCCCGAAGGCGTTGACCCAGGCGAAGCTGGGGTTCCAGATGAAGTGGTCGTCGATCTTGTCCACCGAGCCGGTGCGGAAGCGGCTGACGATCGTGTACGGGAACGGCTGGTCGGGCGGGTCCTCGCGCGCGTCCCACGCCCACACGATCTCGTCGCCCGCCCGCCAGGCCGACTTGTTGACCGAGTTCAGGCGCCCGCACGGGTCGAGCCCGTCCGACGTCGGGCAGGTCGCCGCCGTGCCGCTGCGGCTGGCGTAGTTGAACGTGGGGACGTCGCGCTCGAACGGATAGGCGACGCCCTCGCCGTCCGGGGCCCGCCAGATCTTGAGCCGCCCGGAGTCCCCGTGGTAGCCCCAGTACATGACGTTGGCGGCGCCCTTGGTCAGCGCGGGGCGGTAGTCCGTCGCGTCGTCGTCCCAGAAGCCGATGTTCGCGCTCGGGCACGAGTCGCGGTCGGACGGATCGAGGTCGTTCAGCCCCATCCGCATCACGATCGAGTCCTGGTACGCCGCCGTGCCGCCCGCCGCCGGGATGCTGTAGGCGTTGGTCGAGATGTAGAGGTGGCGGCCGGTGGTGGCGAGCATTTCGAAGTCGAACCAGCGCTGGTTGGGCAGGCCGAACCGCCCCGGCCGGATGTCGTAGGTGCAGAAGTTCGCCTGCTCGCGCAGCTCGTTGCGGCCCTGGAAGACGGCGAGCCGGATGCGGTTGTCGGTGCCGTCGTTGGCGTACTGGAGCACCCAGAAGACGAGCGAGTAGTTCTTGCGGTGATGCGACAGCGCCACCTGGTCGCAGCAGAAGCCGCCGTCCGAGGCGGGGAACTGGTTGGCCGGGTCGAGGAAGCGCCAGTTGATTCCGTTGTCCTGGGAGACGGCGGCGTTCCAGTTGCCCGTGAACAGCAGGGTGTCGCGGTCGCCGGCCACGGTCGGCTCCCCGACTTGCGAGGTGAAGCCGCTCTCCGCCGCGCTGTCCGCTCCCCGGATGACGCGCCGGCTGCGGAAGATCTCCAGGTCGTTGGCCGCCGACGCGCCGGCGCGCGGGGCGATCGTCGTGGGCCCCGGCTGCGCGGGCCGCCGGGGGTCCGGGGGAGCCACGCCGCGGCGGGGCTCCTCCACCGGCTCCGCGGCGTCGCCGGCCTCCAGCGGCGGGTCGTCGGGCCGCGTCACCTGCGCCGGGTCGGGCCGCGTGCCGGCCGGGTTGGCGACGGCGAACCCGCGCTCGCGCGCGCGGAGCTGGGCCTCCGAGAGCTTGGGCGGGCGCGCCAGGAGCCGGCCGAAGCGCAGCACGCCCGGGATGCGAATCGTCTTCGCGCGCAGCGCCGGGCCGTCGGGCTTGCCCGCGACCTCGCCCGCGGCCGTGTCCGGCGGCTCGCGACCCTCCGAGCCCACGGCGCCGGCCGTCCGCCCCGCGCCTCCCGCCGGCCCGGCGACCAGGGCGACCACGACGGCGAGCGCAAGCGCCAGCGCCGCGAGACCGACGGCGAAGGCGGCCCGTCCAGGCCGCCAGCGAATCGAGCCCATACGAGGCGCGAGCCTAACCCATCCGAGTCCACCTTCGGAAATCGTTTCGCCTGTCTCCAACCCCCGGGGCCCGGGCGCGTTCTAGCGGACGATGGAAGCGATACGGGAAGCCTGCGACAGAGAGCTCGGCGAGCTGATCGCCTTGATCGATCGGTGCGAGCCCGGGCTGGCCAGCCACTCCGGACTGGTCGGCGGCTACGCCGCGGCGACCGCCGAGGAGCTCGGCATGGCGCCCAACCAGGTCGCGCGAGTCGAGCTCGCGGGCATGGTCCACGACATCGGCAAGGTCGCGATGCCCGAGGCGATCCTGACCAAGCCCGGCCCGCTGAGCCCGGACGAGTGGGCGCGCGTGCGCGCGCACCCCGAGCAGGGCGCGTGGCTGCTGGCCGACGCCGGATTGCAGGACGTCGCGGTGTGGGTCCTCGCCCACCACGAGCGCGTCGACGGCCGGGGATACCCCCACGGGATAGCCGGCGACGAGATCCCGCGCGAAGCGCAGATCCTCGCCGTGGTCGACGCCTACGAGGCCATGACCGCGGCGCGCCCCTACAGCTCCGCCATGAGCCACGAGCAGGCCTGCGACGAGCTCGAGCGCTGCGCGGGCACGCAGTTCGACCCCGAGGTCGTACAGGCATTCCTGCGCCAGGCCCGGCGGCGCGTCGCGCCCGTGGCCGTCTAGCGCGCCTTTTTCGGGCGCGCTTGACACTCGGTCTTCCGCCTCTAGCCTTCCGCGGGGGGAAAGTGGCGGCAGGGAACGGATCCATCGGTCGGGCTCGCGGGCGTGCCCTCGGGGCGGCGGCGCTGGGCGCGCTCGCCGTCGCGTGCCCGGTCGCGCCGGCCGGGGCGGCGATCCGGGTCGAGCGCTTCGACCAGCCCGAGGGGACGGTGCTCGCCGATCAGGCCCCCGGGCTGCGGTTCCCCGACGCGCCGGTGGTGTTCACGCCCCAGAACACGTCCACCAGCTCGCCGACTCGCGCTCTGCGCTCCTCGCAGGCCTGCGGCAGCGGATGCCATCGCCTGCGGATCGAGTTCCCCCAGCCCGTCAGCTACGTCCGCCTGCGGGTCGGGCTGGACTCGGGCCGCGCCGGCGAGTTCCCCGTCGAGGCGCGGCTGGAGGCCTACGGCGCGCAGGACCAGCCTCTCGCGTCCACGGCGAGGCGGACGGTGGCGCAGAGCAACCAGTACGGGCCGATCACGACCGAGTTCGACGTCAACCGCCACCCGAGCTTCGACATCGCCGCGGTCGTGGTCGTGGTCGGAAACGGGTCGCCGGGCGCGTTCCTGTCCAGCGGCACCCCGCGCCGCGCCGACATCGACGACGTCGAATTCAACCTCCCCGGCGGCGAGGGAGAGGAGCCGCCCGACGTCGTCCAGCAGGGAGGCGGGGCGCAGGTGGACCAGCCGTTCGACGTCGGCCCCCAGTTCTCCCCGTTCACCCTGATGACCTACAACGCGCAGTTCCTGCCCGGTCCGCTGGGCACGGGACTCGAGTACGACTACGGGATCGACGAGCGCCCGCGCGCCCGCGCGCAAGCCCGCCGCATCGTGGCGAGCGGAGCGCACGTGGTGGCGCTGAACGAGGTCTTCGACCATGACGGGCGCCGTGCGCTGATGGAGGGACTCAAGACCGACTACACGCACCGGATCGAGTACATCGACGGGTACCGCCTGAACAGGACGACGCTCGGCAACAGCGGGCTCGCCATCGTCTCGAAGTGGCCGTTCCTGCCGCTCCCGTCCTCGCCGCCCCCGCCGTGGTCGGCCACGCTGCCCCAGGTCTGCCTGAAGCGCAGCGGCGGGAGCTGCGTGGCGGCCTTCCACGTCTACGTCAACTGCGCCGGAGCCGACTGCCTCTCGTCCAAGGGCCTGGCCTACGTCCGCCTGGCGAACCCACACACCGGGCGCCCGCTCAACGTCTTCTTCACTCACATGCAGGCGCACAACGGAACGCGCGACAAGCGGGCGCGCCGGAAGCAGATCGTGACCGCCCAGGCGATGATCGCGTCCTACACGCGCCCGGATGCCGACGAGGACACGGTGCTCATGGGGGACCTCAACCCCCAGCTCGGCAGCCCGGACTACGAGGCGATGGCGCGCGAGCTGCGGGCCATGGGGTTCGTCGACGTGCGCGAGACCTTCGGCCTCCCGGACGATCCGGGCTGGACGGGCGCGCCGCCGTGGAACTCGCGCTACTCGCGCCTCTCGGACGCCGAGCACCTCGACTACATGTTCCTGCGCAGCGGGGGCGACCACGCGTGCGCCCAGGAGTTCTCGATCGAGCGCTACCGCGTGGACAAGACCAGCCTGTCCGACCACGAGCCGCTGCGCGCCGTCCTGGCGCCGCGCCGGCCGCGGTGCAGCGCCGCCGACGCCGAGCGCAACCCGACGACGATCGCCAACCGCGTGCTCGCCCCGCTGGCGGCCAGCTGGTACCGCTACGACGCACCGGGCACGTACGTCGTCGAGCCCCAGGGCGGCGTCGAGGTCGATGCGCTGGAGTCCACCGGCCGCCCCGCCCGGCGCCTGGTGGGCCGCACGCGGGGCTACCAGGTCGTGGCCGTGCGCGGCCCGCTCTACCTGCGCGTGCGCAACCCGGGCCCGAGCGGCCTGGGCTACGGACTCGCCGTGCGGCGCAGCGAGGGCGCGTCGCGCGCCGACGCGCTCGCCCTCGATCCCGAGCGGGCCGAGTCGCTGCCGCTCGCGGGTTCCGGGGCGACGCGGTGGTTCCGCGTCACGATGAAGCGCCCGGCCGGAGGGGGCCGGACCGGCCTCGCGTTTGCCACCGCCGGGCATCCCGGCGCGCGGGTCAGGCTGACGCTGTACGACGGCGGGCGCTCCGTCGCGCGGACCGGCTTCCGCCCCAATACCCAACGGCTGGCCGGCAGGCTGCTCGTCCCGCGAGACCGCGTCACCGGCGACCGCAACGACTACCACCTCGCCGTCGAGTCGCAGGGCGCCGCGCCGGGCGCCACCCTGCGTTGGGAGACCGGCGTCGCCACCCTCGACCTCTCGCGCCTGTTCGTTCGCGTGCAGGAGGACGACCGGGGCGACGACCACGTGCGCGTACGCGTCCGGGTGGACGGCGGTGCCTGGCGGACGCTGCACTGGGGGCGATTCGACGGCGGACAGGCGAAGTACTTCCCGCAGGGACTGGCGGGAATCCGGTTGCACGACCTCCATTACGCCGAGCGCGTGCAGGTCCAGATCTTCGACGCGGACTCCCCGGACGACGACGACGACCTCGGGACGTGGGTCCTGACCCGCGCGGGGGCGAGCCGAGAGCCATCCGGTGAGGGGTACCCGGAGTCGCGGCGGTTCGGCCGCTCGCACGGCGCGGATTACCGGCTGCTCTACTGGGCGTCGGTGCTGCCCTAGCCGCGCCGGCGCAGGCGCAGGGCCCGCAGTCGCGCGCTGCGCGCCGGGCCGGCGCGCCGGCCGGTCCCCGCCTCGCCGCGGACGCTCACCGTGACGGCCTCGAAGGGCGCGATCGGCAGCACGAGACGCCGCGCGCGGGCGGGCAGGAAGTGGAGGTTGCGGCGCCCGTCGCTGGCGCGCACGAGCACGCGGTAGCCGTTCGC
>DATLOP010000177.1:0-2438 GCA_035536255.1 Solirubrobacteraceae bacterium | reverse complement strand
GCCTGAGAACTCCAGGGCGAGGCCGAGCCCCTGGCGGCCGCTGGGAGGGTCGAGCGAGGTGGTGTGCGCCGCGGCGCCGGACGCGGCGGCGAGCAGCGCGAGCCCGGCCGCGCCCGCGGCCAGGCCGAGCGCGCCCGCACGCTTGCCGTCCATGTGCCAAGAACCCGCGACCGGCTCGGGGCGTAACGGCGTCCGCGCCCGCCCGGCCCCGGACGTGCGAGGGGCCCGGCGTCGGCCGGGCCCCTCGGTACGTCTTCGGCGTCCCCGCGGCTAGGAGACCGGCAGGGCGCTCTGCACGCGCTCCGCGGCGCGGTCGAGGCTGCGCTCGAGGTCGCGCTGCGTGGAGCGCAGCTCGCGCTCGGCGCGGCGGCCGTTGCGGCGGATCGCCTGCTCGCCGCGGCGCTCGAACCGGCGCAGCTCGCGCTGGGCGCGATCGCGGTCGGTGTACGTGCGCACCGTGTCCGCGAGGTTGTCGCGGGCGGTCAGCACGGCGCCGACCGGGATGTACGCCACCCGGCGGAACTGCTGGCCGACGGCCTGCAGGCGCGTGGCCTCGGCGTCGACGCGGCGGCCCGCGGCGGTCGCGCCGCGCTTGGCCGTGGTGCGGGCGCTGCGCGCGGTCCGGGTGGCCTGGGTGCGCGTGGAGCGCGCCGAGGACTTCGCCGAGCCGGTGCTGCGCTGGGCCGAGTTGCGCTTGCGGGTCGCTGCGGCCTTCTTGGCGGCAGCGCTTCGTTGGGCCTTCGTTTGGGTCGCCATGTTCTGTCGGTCCTCCCGATTTCGCTTCTTTTCGTGTACGAACTGGCGTTCCCATGAGACAACGTGCGAAACGGGTTTCTTGACTCCCGTCGCCGGCTGGCGGAGACTCGCCTGACAGCTATCGAGGGAAGAGGACGGACCCGATGCCCACTTCACGCCTGCTTTGCGGTGGATTCGCCGCGGCGCTCACCCTGGTCGGGAGCGCCCCCGCCGCCGCCGACGACGTCGCCGTCCGGGGCATCCAGGTGACCCAGGGCGTCCAGCTGGCCAACAACTCGATCCCGCTCGTGGCGGACCGCACGACCGCCGTGCGCGCGCTGGTCTCCACCGACGGCGCGGGCTCGGCCTCCACGGTCACCGGCCGCGCCCACGTGACGATCGACGGGGTGCGCGTGACGCCGCAGTTCGGGCTCGCCCCCGTCGCCTCGCTCACGGCCTCGGTGGCGTCGCCCTCCCTGGACAACGAGACGGACTCGCTGGTGTTCGTCCTCCCGGCGCCCACCGGGATCGCGCCGCGCGACGCCAAGTTCGCCACGGAGAACGTCCAGGTCCGCGTCGAGATCACCGGGTCCAACGACACCAACTCCACCAACAACTCGGCCGAGGTGACGGGCCTGCGCGTCGAGAGCAAGGCCGCGCCGGTGATCTTCTTTAAGCGGATCAACTGGCTCGGCGACCCCTCGGTCAACCCCGATTCCGTGATCGCTCCCGGCGCGGGCGACGCCTACCTGCGCGCGGCCCTGCCGCTCAACGACAGCGACCCCGGCGCGCTGTACCGCGGCGGCCTGGGGACGCACCGCTTCGACCTCGACCTTCCGCCGGCGCTGTTCCAGCCCGCGAACGGACTGCTCGACGCCGCCGCCGCGGGCGGCCCGCCGGAGGGGGACAAGCTGATCGTCGACCTCGAGGTCGAGCGCTACATCCTCGCCGGCAGCCGCCTGCTCGACCCGGTCACCCTGTTCCTGTGGGGCTGGGTGGGCGACGGGACCACGAACAACCACGACGGCCTGGGGGCCGTCGGTGCGGCCCAGGCCGCGTACTCCGTGGACGACCCGCGCAACGGCCCGTGCTCCCTGACCCACGAGGCCCTGCACAACATCGGCCGCGAGCACAACGCATCGACGATCCCGATCTCGCCCGCCACCGGCTTCGACGTGACGGCACGGCTGCTGAACAACCCGGCGTCCAACGCCGTCACCGGCCGCCTGTGGCCGAGCACGGTGACCGAGATCCTGGACGGCACCACCAACAACTGCACGGTGGGGACGTGGCCGGGCGAGACGAACTACCGGGCGTTCATGGACAAGCTGCCCGACGTCCCGTCGCGGCTGTTCGGCAACCGCGAACCGAACCCGGACACCGGGATCCCGCTGCTTCCGCGGCGACGCTGCCGGACCAACCTGGCCAACCTGTTCGGGCGCGTGTCGGGCCTGAGCCGCACGGGACGGATCGCGCGCGTGTCCGACCTCACGATCTGGCGCGCGCGGTGGTGCGCCGCGGGTCGCGGAGGCCGCCGGGCCGGATCGTTCCTCAAGGCCGCGGCCGGACGCGGTAGCGCCGCTCCCGCGCTGCACGCGCGCCTCACCGTGCGCTCGGGCGGGCGCAACCGCGTCGTGCGGGTGCCGATCGACGCCGAGGTCTCGGTGTCGCGCGGCCCGCGCCGGCGCCACACGCACGGCGTG
>DATLOP010000176.1:0-10902 GCA_035536255.1 Solirubrobacteraceae bacterium | reverse complement strand
GCATCCCCCTGAGCTCTGACAGCGTGCCGAAGGCCGTGCCGCTGATGGTGGTGCGGGTGGGCAACCGGATGATCGCGACCCTGCCCGGCGAGGGCACCGCCGAGGTGGGCGTGCGGGTCAGGGCCGCGGTGCAGGCCGCGGCGGCGGGGACCGGGGTCTCGCGGGTAATCGTGTCGGGCCTCGCCAACGACTTCATCCAGTACTTCACCACGCCGGAGGAGTACGACCGCCAGCATTACGAGGGCGGCTCCACGCTCTACGGCCCGCTCTCGGCCCCGTTCCTCTCCGACCGCCTGGCCGAGCTGTCGCGCAGCATTGCCATCGGCGCTCCCGCGCCGGAGGCATACCCGTTCGACCCCACCAACGGAGTGAAGCTGGACGGGCCGGAATACGGCTCCGGCGCAGCGGGCGGAAGACTAAGAAGAGGGCCGCGCGCCACCCGGCGCCTGGGCCACGCGACGATCGACTGGACCGGCGGTCCGGACGGCCTCGACCGGCCGCTTGACCGGGCCTTCGTGCGCGTCGAGCGGCGCGTGGGCAGGCGCTGGCGCACCGCTGCAACCGACCTCGGGCTGAACATGCTCTGGACCGTGGACGGCTCCGGGCTGCACATGGCGCGCTGGGAAATTCCGCTGAGCGCGCCGCGCGGCCGCTACCGCTTCGTAGTCCGTGCCAAGCGCTACCACTTCGCGAGCGGCGCTTTCAGGGTGCTGCCCAGCCGGGCCCTGAGCCTGCGCCAGGTGCCCGCGGGGCCCGGCCGCGTGGCCGTCGCGATGCAGTACCCGGCGGCCGTGCGCGACGTCGACCTGACGTTCCGCCCCCAGTACGTCAACGGCGGCGTCGTGGCGTTCCGCGTCGGCGCGCACACGACCCGGATCGGTCGCAGCGTCGGCAAGGTGTTCCGGATCTCCAGACCCGCGGGCGTCTCCGTGACCGTTCCGGCCGGCGCGGCCCGGGACCGGTGGGGCAACGTGAACGGGAACGCCCTGACGGTCCGCTGATTCGGGATAGGGTCTGCGCCCGTGAAGGCGGTCCAGATCACCGAGCTGACCGGGCCGGACTCGGCGCTCGCCCACGTGGACCTGCCCGAGCCCGAGGCCTCGCACATGCTCACGCCGGGCTCCGGCGTGGTGGTCGAGGTCAAGGCGGCGGGCGTGTCGTTCCCCGAGGTGCTCCAGACGCGCGGCGAGTACCAGTTCAAGCCCGACCTGCCGTTCGTGCCGGGCTCCGAGGTCGCGGGCATCGTGCGCAGCGCGCCCGAGGGCGCGGCGGTGCGCGAGGGCGACCGCGTGGCCGCGATGTGCATGCTCGGCGGGTTCGCCGAGGTGGCGGTGGCGCCGGAGTACCTGACCTTCGCCCTGCCCGACGCGCTGGACTTCGCGCAGGGCGCGGGCCTGGTCCTCAACTACCACACGGCCTACTTCAGCCTGCGGCTGCGCGGGCGCCTGGAGGCGGGGGAGACCGTCCTCGTCCACGGCGCGGCCGGCGGCGTCGGGACGGCGTCGCTGCAGGTGGCCAAGGGCCTGGGCGCGCGGACGATCGCCGTCGTGTCGTCCGACGAGAAGGCCGCGGTGGCGCGCGAGGCGGGCGCCGACGAGGTCGTGCGCTCCGACGGCCCGTGGAAGGACGAGGCGCGCGAGCTGTCCGGCGGCGGGGTGGACCTGGTCCTCGACCCGGTGGGCGGCGACCGCTTCACCGACAGCCTGCGCTCGCTGGCCGAGGGCGGGCGGCTGGTCGTGGTGGGGTTCACCGGCGGCTCGATCCCCGAGGTCAAGGTCAACCGCCTGCTGCTCAAGAACACCGAGGTCGTGGGCGCGGGCTGGGGCGCCTACGTGATGGCCAAGCCCGACGTCAACCGCGAGATCGGCGCCGAGATCGACCGGCTCGTCGCCGACGGCTTCGTGCGGCCACTGGTCGGCGCCCGCTACGGCCTGGACGGCGTGGCCGACGCGCTGCGGCTGATCGACTCGCGCGGCGCGACCGGCAAGGTCGTGCTCGAGCTCTAGCCGCGCGCCGCGGCGATCAGGTTGGCCATCGCGCGCGTCGCCATCGGCGCCGACCAGATGGGCCGCCCCGCGGCGAGGTTCACGCGCGAGACCAGCTCGTGCGGGTCGGCGTCGCGCAGGTCGTCCAGCCCGGTCACGCCGATCCCCTCCAGGCGCATGACCACGCGTTCGCCCACCAGGGGGACGTTCAGCATCCGGTCGCGCTCCGCGGGCCCGATCATCCGCCGCCCCACGGGTCGTCGATGGCCACGCGCCACGCGCCGTCGCCCGCGCGCCGCAGCACGTCGGCGCTGAGGCCGCCCATCTCGACCGGCGTGCCGTCGGGAGCGGTGCCGCGCAGGGTCCAGCGGTTGAGGACGAGCGCGGTGTCGCCGGACTCCACGACCTTCCTTTCGTCGGGTCTCACAGGTCCATCGCGGCGCTCAGGCCGCCGCGCAGCGCGTCGTGGCGCCGGGCGCCGAGGCGCTCCGCCAGCTTCCGTTCGAGGCCGTCGGCGACCTCGGCCGCGACCGGGGCGAACTCGCGGGCCCGGCCCGTGAGGCGGACCCGCGTCGCGCGGCCGTCGTCGGGGTCGGGCTCGCGCGCCACGAGGTCCGAGCGCTCCATCAGGCGCACCAGGGTGGTGACGGTCTGCTTGGACAGCCGGGCGCGCCGCGCCAGCTCGCCCATCCGCAGGCCGTCCTCCTCGAACAGGGGGAGGAGGACCGACCCGTAGGCGGGACGGACCTCCGGGAACCCGCGCGCCACGAACCCCTCGTACAGGCGCTCGTTCCAGCGCGCGGAGGCCTTGGCCAGCTGCCAGCCCAGGTTGGCGCGGGTCGGCGCGTCGGTGATCGTCTCGGCGACGGCGGCCATTAGTCCGATATCAGACTATCACACCGCAGACGGGGAGCCCGATGGCGGCCGATTCCCGGGTGCTCGCGTGGGAACATCTCCCCGGGCCCCGTAGCTCAGCTGGATAGAGCGGCTGCCTTCTAAGCAGCGGGTCGCAGGTTCGAGTCCTGCCGGGGCCACTCCAGCGATTCCGCGCAACCATCAGGGGATGGCCCCGCGCGCGGCGGTTTCGGGCGCGACCACGCGCGCGGGCGCGGGAGAACGACGCCGCGCCCAGGCACGCACGGGCGCCTCGAGGTAGCGGAAGGAGAGGGCGGCGAACGCAATAGCCACCACCGCTACGACCACACGCCACCAGCGGCCGGAGAACCCGGCCTCCGCAGCGATGCGCATCAGCGGCCCGTGCCAGAGGTAGATGCCGTAGGAGAGCAGCCCGACGACGACCAGGGGTCGCAGCGACAGGGCGCCTCGCAGCCAGGCGGGCGCTGCGTAGTCGAGGCCGACCACGACGGCCGCGCCGGCGACGGCGAGCACGACGTTTCCGACGACCAGGGCGTCATACGTTTCGTGCCTGAAGGCGATCGGCAGCACTGCGATGGTCACGACGCCCGCCAGGGTCACCCAGGTGCGCGGTCGCCACCCGAGTCGCACGGCGATCGCCGCCGCGCAGCCGTAGAGCAGGGCGTCGGCTCGCTCCAGGCTCCCGATGCCCACCAGGGAGTACGGCGCGTGGATCAGCGCCAAGGCGGCACGCCACAGAAAGGCCGCGACGCAAACGGCCAACGTGGCCTTTAGTGCCGTGCGCAGGCCGTAGCGGTCGGTCACCCAGAGCAGGACCAGCGGCCAGACAACGTAGAAATGCTCCTCGACGGCCAACGTCCACGTCGGGCCATAGCCCGGGACGAGATCGGGTTTCAGAATCTGGGCGTAGTTGGCCGTGTACGTCAGTGCGGTCAGCGATCCCGTGAGCGGGCCGTAGTCGCCCTGGAGGAGGAACAGCGCGTTGCAGACGAGCACCACGAGCAGGAGGGCGGGGAACAGCCGCGCGCCACGCCGCAGGTAGAAGCTACGCAGCGAGACGGAGCCGCAAGCGGAGCGCTCGTCGAGCAGAAGTGAAGTGATGAGGTAGCCCGACAGGGCAAAGAACAACCCCACGCCGACGAATCCCAGGTCGACGGGGATATGCCCCAGCACGTGCTGCGCGACGACCATGAGCACTGCCACCGCGCGTACGCCGTCGAGCCACGGCCGATAGCCTCTCGCCAGAGGGGTGGCAGGCGCGGGCTGGGAGATGTCCGGGCTGGCCACGGGCCGAGTTTTGCAGGCCCCCTTGGTCGGGCGTGGCGCGGCTGTATGGCCAGCCTAACCGCCGCGGTTCGGCCCGCGCCGGGCCGAATCGCGGCCTTGACACCGGATCGCCGGGTCTGCGAGATTCGGCCTTGTGGAGGCGGGGGCGAGCCAGCGTTGCCGGAAGTTGTGGTTCGCATTGCTCTGCGCCGTGGCGGTGTGCGCGGTGACCGCGCCTCCGGCGTCGGCCGTCATCGACGACGACCCCGACGGGCCCAGCGAGGGCCCGTGTCCGCTCTCGGCCTACAACTTCTCGCTGGAGGGCAACCTGACCGTGGCCGGGATCCCGTTTGCCGGGCGCCCGATCCAGATCAACGCGGCGAGCGCCAAGCTCACCGGCCGCAAGGCCACGGCGACGCGGATCTGCGAGGAGGTGCTGTTCGCGGTGTCGCGCTTTCGCTGGTCGGTCGTCTCGACTCCGCCCGGGCAACGCGCGAACGTCGTCGCCGACGGCGACACCCTGATGCCGTTCGTGAGCCTCGGCGGCGCGGGCACCTACCGCATCCGCCTCACCGCGTGTCCGAGCAGGTGCACCGTGACGCGGAGCGGTCAATCCAGGACGGTTGGGCCGTTCACCCGCGAACAGACGATCACCGCGGTGAGCGATTACGCGCCACCCCCCGAGACCGCGCCTTTGCTGCCGCGGCCCCTGCCGCCCGACAACCAGCCCGTCCGGCGCTTCAGCGCCGACGAGCGCGACCGGATGTGTCTGGGCGGCGGCGGCGTGGCGGACCCCCAGTGGGTGACCGCCGGCTATGTAAACGGCCCCCAGGACTACCGGCTGCAAGAGGGAGAGGTCAAGCGCAGCAAGGTGGCAAGCCAGGACAACTTCCTCAACCACGACTCCCAGGACCACATCTGGGAGGTCGAGCCCGACGCGCCGTTTGCCTGGCTCTCGCATCCAATCGCCGGCAAGGACATGGAGATGGAGTGGGAGACCAACCACTTCCCCCGCCAGTTCCGCCCCACGGCCGGCGATCGCGCCGCCACCATGGGCTACTGGATCCTCGACTGCGGGCACGGGCTCCGTGCCGAGATCCACCCGCCGGTCGGCGTGGCGGTTCAGCGCCAGCGGGCGGTTGAGATCCCGTCCACGTTCCGGCCGACGGGCTTCCCGAATGGGTTTGGCACCAATGTCCAGGTACCGGGAATCGTGACCGACGTGTACTTCAACCGCACGGCCGGCGAGATCACCAACAACTGCAGCCGGACCGGGCTGCACCAGCCAGCAGCCCTCAACGCCCCGGGACTCTGCATCGAAGAGCCGCACTCCCTCAACCGCAGCTTCAAGTTCAACATCTACCTGCCGCGCGACCCGAAGGACGTGGCCGAGAGCCTGGGGCTCACTCCGCCGCCGGTGCCGCTGTTCGTGGGCACGCGCGGGCTCGGCGTGGGTGGCGGCGGGCCGACCCCGGCGATGGTCTTCCGTCAGCGAGGCGGGGCCGCCTGGCTGGAGGTGACGATCGACCTGACCGGGTTCACCGGGCCGACCTGGGCGCGGCGCATCAACGCCGCCTGGGCCTATCCCAACCCCGACAACTGGGGCGCGCGGCGCTGGAGCGTGCTGCTCAAGAGCATGAAGGTGTTCGACGACGCGGAGCCCTTCGGCGACGACGGCGACTGGCGGATGTACTTCAACACCAACAACCGCGACCGCGAATGGACTCAGATAATCAGCAACGACTGCGAAGGCTGCATCGACGACGACGAGACCCACACGTTCAACCTGCGCACGGGCACGTCCCAGCTGGGGCCAAACCCGGTGCTGTTCCCGGGCCAGCGCATCTTCGTCCACACCACCGGGTTCGACGAGGAGACCTGGGGCGACGACATCGGCACCGTGTTCCTGCGCGAGGCCCAGCGCGCCGGCGACTTCACGGCCTACAGCCACGGCGGCGACGGCTCCTATCACCTCAACGTCGGGATCCGCCAAGGCCCGGCCGTCGGTCGTGCCTTCCTGACCTCGGAGGCGGCGGCGCTGCTGAACGCCTACACGGTCCGTGGGCCCCCGCAATGTCGTCCCACGGCCGAGGTCGCCCAGAGCGCGGGGTTCAGGGGCCCGCGCGATCAGCTGTGCGCGCCCGCCCAGGCCGACCCGGGGCGCGAGGGCGGATGGCACCCTGAGACCGCCGTCCTGACCTCGCCCTTCCACCGCGGCAACGACTTCGAGCTGTACGAGAGCGAGCACGAGGTCAACGTGCTGACCGGGATCTCAGCCGGCCGGCTTCGCGCGGTCTACCGAGCCCTCACCCCGCAGCGGCGCCGGGAGCTCCTGGCCGAGATCCGCGCCGAGCTCGCGCAGGTCCCGCCCCGCCTGCGGCGCGACTACCACGACATCGTGCTCACGCTGGAGCGTGCGCTGCCGGCCAGCGCCGTGGCTCGCGCAGTACCGCCCAGCGTACGTCTCGCCGCGCTGCCATTCGTGCGCCGCCGCGGCGGCTGACCGCGACACGAGCCCGGCGGGCGTCCCAGCGGGATACTGGGCAGACGATGTCACGGGAGAACGTGGAGATCGTGCGGCGCATCAACGAGCAGCTTCTCGCCACGGGCGAGCTCGCGCTGGATCTGATGCACGAGGACATCGAGGTCCTCGACTACGACGCCCCCGACCAGGACGAGTACCGGGGCCATGCCGGCGTCGCGCAGTGGCTCGAAGACTGGGGAGCCGCCTGGGATACGTGGAGCTACGAGCCGGAGCGCTACATCGACGCGGGCGACGTCGTCGTCCTGTTCACCCGCACGAAGGCCAAGGGCCTGGCCAGCGGCATCGAGCTCGACCGCGAAGAGGGTCTGATCTACAAGTTGCACGACGGCAAGATCGCCCGCATCGAGTACTACAACGACCGAGACCAGGCCCTCGAAGCCGCGGGGTTGCAGGGGTAGGATCGGTCGGTATCTTGCTCGGGATGCGAGGGGTCGGATGGATACGGGGTGTGTTGCTCTTGCCGGTCGTGGGACTGGCCGTCCTGACAGCGCCCGCCGTGGGACATGACGAGGGCGATCCCACCACGACCGTGACCGTCACGCCGAGCGGCCCGTACGGCGCCAACCAGCCGGTGACCGTGACCGGGTCGGGGTTCCCGGCCAACACCTTCCTCAGGGTGGACCAGTGCAACCTCGACCGATCGGCGTGCGTCACGCGCGTCAGCAACGTCCAGGCGAACGGCAGTGGAGGGTTCTCGACGACCGTGGCGGTCACGAGCTCTTTCACCGGGACGTCCGCGGTCAACTGCCGCCAGGTCGGATGCATCCTCGAGGCGGTGACCAACAACGGAAGCAGCAGCGCCCACGCGCACCTGAGCTTCCGGCTGCCGGCCGCGACGACCGGTTCCGCAACCAACGTGAGCGCGAGCGGGGCGCGGCTGGAGGGCCAGATCACCCCGAGCGGCGAAGCGACGAGCGGGTTCGCCGAGTACTCCACGAGCGAAACGCTGGCCACGTCCACGTCCACGCCGGCGCAGAGCATGGGAACGAGCGGCTCGGCCGTGTCGTTCGCTGCCGACGTCGGCGGGCTGGCGGCGAGCACGACCTACTACTTCCGCGTCGTGGCGACGTGGAGCGACGGCACGGTCGCGCGCGGTCAGATCGCGAGCTTCACGACCGGATCGGTCGGGACTCCCAGCCCTCCCGCGCCGGGCGGGGGCGGTGCGGGCACCGGCACCGGCACCGGCGCGACACCCGACACGATCGTCCCGGTCGTCAGCCTTCCCGTCGTGAGCCCGCGGACCTGGGCCGTGCGCTGGCTGGGGCCGCGGGAGGTCGCGGTGCGCAGCGTCGCGCGCGGCACCACCTTCCGCTACACGCTCTCGGAGCGCGCCCGGGTGCTGTTCACGGTCCACCGGCTCCTGCCGGGCCGGCGCGTGGGACGGCTCTGCCGCGCGCCGACGCGCCTGAACCGCGGCCGCGCGCGCTGCACGCGTTACGTCTTCATCGGTCGCTTCGCCCAGGCCGGCGTGGCGGGACGCAACCGCAAGCCGTTCTCCGGCAAGATCGGGCGGCGCGCCCTGCGTCCCGGCCGCTACCGCGCGACTCTCGTCGCGACCGATGCCGCGCGCAACCGCTCCCGAGCCGCGCGCGTGGCGTTCACGGTCGTCCGCGGCTGACCGCGTCGGCGCGGCTCGCCCGGGGGTAGGATCGACTCAACCGAGCGAGGAGAGCGCGCATGACGGATCCGGGCGACGAGACCACCCTCACCGACGAGGAGATCGAGACGCGGCCGGTTGACGGGCAGGGGTCCGCCGAGGTGTCCGCCGACACCGGCGACGACTCCGGCGACGCCGGCGACACCAGCGACACGGGCGACGACTCGGGTGACACCAGCGACACCGCTGACACCGGCGACGACAGCGGCGACGTCAGCGACACCGCCGACACCGGCGACGACGGCTCCGCCGCCTAGCGCGGCGCCGGCGCAGGCGCCCCGCGGGGCGCTGGAGCTGACGCTCGACCCCGTCGGCCGCGAGGAGTTCCTGGCGCGCCACTGGGAGCGCGCGCCCCTGCGCCTGGCCCGCGACGAGGCCGGGCGCTTCGACGGCCTGCTCGCGGTCGCGGACGCCGAGGAGCTCGTCTGCTCCACCGGCATCCGCGTCCCCGCGTTCCGCCTGGCCCGCGACGGCACGCAGGTCCCGCTGTCCGGCTACACCGAGGACGTGCCGTGGAGCCCGGGCCGCTTCTCCGGCCTGGCCCGGGTGGACCGCGTGGCGGCGGAGTACGCGGACGGCGCGACGATCATCCTCCAGGCGCTGCACCTGCACTGGCGCCCGGTGGCCGAGTACTGCCGCGGGCTCGAGGCGGCGCTGGGCTGGCCGGTGCAGGCCAACGCCTACCTGACGCCGGCGAGCGCGCAGGGGTTCGCCGTGCACCACGACACGCACGACGTGCTCGTGCTGCAGGTCGCGGGGGAGAAGCGCTGGCGCCTGTACCCGCCGGTGCTCGAGCTGCCGCTCAAGAGCCAGAGGTGGTCGGGCGAGTGGGACGCCGGGGAGCCGTGCGAGGAGCTGACGCTGCGCCCCGGCGACACCCTGTACATCCCGCGCGGATGGCCGCACGAGGCCGTCGCGACCCACGCCGACTCGCTGCACCTCACGGTCGGGCTGCACCCCCCGACCCGTCTCGACGCGCTGCGCGCCGCGCTGGAGGAGGCCGCGGCCGGCGACGTCGAGCTGCGCCGGTCGCTGGGGGCCGACGGCGCGCTCCCGCGCGACGTGCTCGACCGGTTGGACCTGTCCCCGGAGGCCGTCGCGGCGCGGGCGCGGCGGCGGTTCGTCGCCGGCCGTCGCCCGATCCTCGACGACCAGCTGGCCTGCCTGCGCGCGGCGGACGGGCTGGGCGTGGACGATCCGGTGGCGCGCCGCGCGACGGTGATCGCCGACCGCGACGGCGCGACCCTGCGCTTCGAGGGCCGCGAGGTCGCGTTCCCCGAGCGCGTCCGCGAGGCGGTGGAGTTCGTGCACGGCGCCCCGGGCCCGTTCACCGCCGCCGAGCTGCCGGGACCGCTCGACGCCCCCGGGCGGCTGGTCCTGGTCCGGCGGCTGGTCCGCGAGGGTTACCTGCGGCCGGTGCGCGCGTGAGGCGGGTCCTCCTCGCAGCCGTCCTGAGCCTGGCGCTGGCCGCCCCGGCGGCCGCCCAGGACTCCGCGTACTCGGACTGGAACGCCGCCTACGCCGGCTTCCCCAGCAACGTCGGGCGCGACGCGAACCTCGACTGCACCGGCGGCTCGCGCGCCTGCATCGACCGCACTATCGGCGAGATGTACCGCCGCTTCCACACGGTGATCCCGCGCTGCGACCACAACGCCGTGTTCTCCCTGACCTACATCCGGGTCACCGAGGACATCCGGCGCGGGATCGACGAGGGCTTCTACGGCTCCGAGCTGGTCTGGATCAACCACCTCGACGCGATCTTCGCGCGCGTGTACTTCGCCGCCTACGACAACTGGGCCGCGGGACGCCGCGCGCTGGTGCCGCCGGCGTGGCGGATCGCGTTCGACAGCGCGCGCGAGCGGCGCGTGACGGGCCTGGGGAACCTGCTGCTGGCGATGAACGGTCACATCAACCGCGACTTCCCGTTCATGCTCTGGCATGCCGGCGTGGCCAAGGCCGATGGGCGCTCGCGCAAGCCCGAGCACGACTCCGGCAACGCCCGGCTGCGCGCGCTGTACAAGCCGATGCTCACCGAGCTGGCCCACCGCTTCGACGAGACGATCGACGACTACGACGCGCCGGGCACGGAGTTCGACGACGAGGCGATCTTCTCGACCCTCGTCGGGTGGCGCGAGGGCGCGTGGCGCAACGCCGAGCGCCTGGCCGCGGCGCGCACGGACGCCGAGCGCCGCTCGATCGCCGCCGACATCGAGCTGCAGGCCGAGGCCGAGGCGCAGTTCATCCACGCCAACACGATCTACAAGCCGGGGGAGAGCGCGGCGGCCCGCGACGCGCGCTGCCTGCGCTTCGGCGGCCAGGACCCGGCGTGGGGAGCGCGGCCCGGCGCGGGCGCGGCGGGCGGCGTCGCGCGCGCCGTTTTGGCGCGGGGCGGGGTGCGCGTCTCGCGGGGCGGCCTCGCGCGGGTCACCGTCTTCTGCCCGCGGACGGGACGCGCGTGCGCCGGCCACGTGCACCTCCGCGCCGCGCGCCGGCGCATCACCGGCCCGCGCGCGTACGCGCTGGCCGCCGGCGCGCGCCGGACCTACGCGCTGCGCCTCACGCCGCGCGGGCGG
>DATLOP010000175.1:0-5249 GCA_035536255.1 Solirubrobacteraceae bacterium | reverse complement strand
TGGTGCGGCCCGTGCCGCCAGCTCACCCCGGCGCTGGAGAACGCCGCCAACACGCGCGACGGCAAGGTCGTGCTGGCCAAGCTGGACACCGACGCCAACCCGCGGATCTCCCAGGCCTTCGGGATCCAGGGGATCCCGGCCGTTAAGGCGTTCAAGGACGGCGAGGTCGTCTCGGAGTTCGTCGGCGCCCAGCCGCCTCCGGTGGTCGAGCGCTTCTTCGACGCGCTCGTCCCCAGCGAGGCCGACGCGCTGGTGGCCGAAGGCGACGAGGACTCGCTGCGCCGCGCGCTGGAGCTCGACCCCACGCGCACCGACGCTCGCGTCGCGCTGGCCCGCGCGCTGATCGCCCGCGGCGATTCGGACGCCGCCCGCGAGCTGCTCGACGGCGTGGCCGGCGACTTCGCCGGCGAGGGGCTGGCCGCCCGGCTGGCGCTAGAGGCCGATCCCGAGCTCGGGCCCGCGCTGGAGCCGGCCTTCGAGGCGCTGGACGCGGGGGACATTGAGCGCGGGCTGGACCTGCTGCTCGGCGCCATGCCCACGGCCGGCGAGCGCCGGGACGACCTGCGCCGCGTCGTCGTGGGGATCCTGGACGAGCTGGGCGTCGAGCACCCGACGGCCCGCGAGTACCGCCGGCGCCTGGCGACCGCCCTCTACTGAGGCGAAGCCTGCGGCGCCGCGGCGGCCGCGTGCTCGCGCAGCAGCTCGGCGGTGCGCTGCGGGCGCTCCCACCAGAACGCGTGCCCGACGTCCTCGAAGACCTCGAGGCGCGACCCGGGCACCAGCGCGGCGATCAGGCGGCCGTTGTCGGCCGGGATGATCTGGTCCTCGGTCCCGTGGACGACCAGGGTGGGCACCGACAGGTCCCGCAGCCGGACGCTCGTGTCGTGCCCGGCGATCGCCTGGAGCTGGAGCATCAGGACGTCCAGGCTGGCCGGCAGCTGGGACACGATCCCCCTGACCATCTCGTAGCCGGCGGGATCCTGCGCGAAGCGCGGCGAGACGTTGACCTCGAAGCCGTAGCGCAGCGCCTCCTCGGTGCGCCCGCCGAGCAGCAGCTCGCCCAGGCGCTGGACGATCGCGGCGTCGGTGAGCCGCGACCCCTCCCCGCCGCAGTACGTGCAGCCCAGGGTCAGCGTGCGCACGCGCTCGGGGTGCCGGAGGGCCAGCTCCTGGGCGACCATCCCGCCCATCGAGATCCCCATGATGTGCGCCGACTCCCACCCCAGCGCGTCCATCAGCTCGGCGGCGTCCCCGGCCAGCTCGGCGATCGTGAACGGCTCGGCCGTGCCGTCAGAGTGCCCGATCCCGCGGTGGTCGTAGGCCACGACGTCGAAGTCGGTCAGCAGGCCGAGGAAGTCGTCGCCCCAGTGCAGGTGGTTGGCGCTCATCCCCTGGATCAGCAGGAGCGGCTCGCCCGCGCCCTGGCGGACGTAGTGCAGGCGCCGGCCGTCGATCTCGGCGTGCGGCATGGCGGCGGAGGCTAGCGGGCGCCCGCGGCGCGCCGCTCCCGGTAGGCCTTGGCCTTGGCGCGGTTGCCGCAGACCTCCATCGTGCACCACACGCCGCTGCGGTTCTTCGTGTTGTCGTAGAACGCCCACAGGCAGGTGTGCCACGGGCACGCCTTCAGCCGCGCCCAGGTCCCGTCGTGCTCGGCGGCGTGGACGATCGTCAGCAGCCGACCGAGCGCGCCGTCGACGCCGCCCGCCGCGGGCTCGAGCGTCGAGCCGCCGGGCTCGAAGCCCAGCGCCACGCCGGCCCGGCGCGCGGCGTCGTGCAGGGTCGCCACGGCCTGCGGGTCGGGCGCCTGGCCGTTGTTGGCCGCCAGCTGGGAGCGCAGGGCCTCGCGGACGGCGAGCGCGCGCTCCACGTCGCCCTCCCCCACCTCCGCGCCGCGCTCCAGGAGGTCGTGCTCGCGCAGCCACTTCGCCAGCGCGGGCGGGCCGGTGAGCTTCTCCTCGCCGTCCTCGATGTCGACCGTGTTGACGAACTGGCGCGCCAGCTCCAGCCGTCCCGGGGCCTCCTGTCGCTTGTGGCTCATCGCGTCACCGGCATTGGCACTTGACAGGTTATCATCACCTGCAATAGGATATAGCTGGTTATGCAAGCACCCAGCCCCAAGGAGGCCGAAATGCAACCCGTGACGATCAGGATGGCCCGCCCGGCGGACGCGCCCGCCGTCCACGCCCTGGAGGAGCTCGACTCGCGCCGTCTCGCGGACGGCGACGTGCTGCTGGCCGAGGTCGGCGGCGAGGTCCGCGCCGCGATGACGGTCGGCGGCAGCGAGGCCGTGGCCGACCCGTTCCGCCCCACCGCCGATCTGGTCGAGCTGCTGGCTCTGGCCGCGCGATGAGCGCCGTGCGCAGCGTCCACAGCGCTGACATCCCGGTCGCGGCCGGCGGCACACCCGACGACCCCACGGTCCTGCGGCCGGTCCGCCATCACCTCGGCGTCCGCGCCTTCGGCGTCAACCTCTTCGAGGCGCCGGGCGCGGGCGACGAGGTGATCGAGCCCCACGTCGAGACGCAGGACAGCCCGTCCGAGCACGAGGAGCTCTACCTGGTCCTCGACGGCGAGGCGCGGTTCGAGGTCGACGGCGAGACGGTCGACGCGCCGGCCGGGACCTTCGTCCTCGTGCCCGACCCGCGCTCGCACCGGGTCGCGGTGGCCCGCGCCGACGGAACGCGCGTGCTGGCCATGGGCGCCCCGCGCGGCGCCGCCTTCGAGGTGTCGGCGTGGGAGCGCCGGCGCTTCGGCGAGGACGGCTAGACGGAGAGGCGCAGCTGGGGAGCGTGCGCCGCGTCGGCCTCGTCCCCCTCGGCTCCGTCGAACGCCGCCACGCGCACGCCCAGCAGCCGCACCGGCCGCGGCGGGTCGTAGGCGGCCAGCAGCTCGCGCGCGATGGCGGCGACGGTCTCGAGCTCGTTGGTCGGCCGGTCCAGGGTCCGCGCCCGCGTCACCGTCGTCCAGTCGTCGAGGCGGACCTTGATCCCCACCGTGCGCCCGCGCAGCTCGCGGCGCGCCAGGCGCCCGCACAGGTCGGCGGCCAGGCGGTCGAGCACCCGCACCTGCTCCTCGCGGTCGGCCACGTCGACGTCGAACGTCGTCTCCGAGGACTGCGACTTGGTCTCGCGCACCGGCGCCACCCGGCCCTCGTGCTCGAAGCGCGCGCGGCGCGCCAGCTCGTGGCCGTGGTGCTCGCCGAACGCCTCGCGCAGGCTCTCCTCGGAGCGCGCGCGCAGGTCGGCGATCGTCCGGATGCCCATCCGCTCCAGCTTCTCGGCCGTCTTGGGGCCGATGCCCGGCAGCAGGCGCGGCGGGGCGCCGGCGAAGCGCTCGGACGCCATCTCGCGGCTCATCGCGACGAGGCCGTTGGGCTTGTCGCAGTCCGAGGCGATCTTGGCCACGAGCTTGTTGGGCCCGATCCCCACCGACGCGCCCAGCCCCGTGCGCTCGCGGATGTCGGCCACCAGCCGGCGCATCGCCGCCTTGGGCGCCACGAGGCCCGTCAGGTCGAGGTAGCCCTCGTCCATCCCCGCCTGCTCGACGGTCTCCACGTGCGCGCGCACGATCTCCCACACGCGCTGGGACGCCTCGCGGTAGGCCGGGAAGTCGGGACGGATCGTGATCGCGTTCGGGCACAGCCGCCGCGCCTGGGAGGCCGGCATCGCCGAGTGCACGCCGAACGCCCGCGCCTCGTACGTGCACGTCGTGACCACGGCCCGCGGCCCGGTCCCGGACACGATCACCGGCTTGCCCCGCAGCGACGGGTCGCGCAGCAGCTCGACGCTGGCGTAGAACGCGTCCAGATCGAGGTGAGCGATGACCCGCCGGTCCACACCCAAATCCTCGCGCACGGCCCGGCGACGCACGTTAAGCCCGATATACGGGCTCAACGTGCGTGAACTTCGCTCAGCGGGTGACCAGGATGCGGCCGACGCCGTCGAACCCCAGGCGCCGGGCCACGGCGCCCGCGAGGTCGAACTCGCGCCCGCCGACGTACGGGCCGCGGTCGCGGACCGTCGCGGTGACCGTGCGGCCGCGGTAGCGGATCCGCAGCTTCGTCCCGCACGGCAGCGTCTTGTGGGCGACGACGAGCGCGTTGTATCCCAGGCGCCCGCCGCAGCCCAGGGGGCCGCCGTACATGTCGTAGCGCGAGGCCAGCGCCTCGCGGTAGCCGTGCAGCCGGCCGACGCGCTTGACCGACCGCGCGTTGGCGGCGTCGCCGCGGAACGTCACCCGGGCGTAGCGCCCGCCGACGAACCGCGCGCGGTGCGACAGGGCGTAGCGCCCGCGGGCGTCCGTGCGGTCCGACGCCACCCGGCGCCAGCGCCCGGCCTCGAGCAGCTCGAGGCGCACGAGGCGCCCGGCGCGCCACGGCCCCACACGCCCGCGCACGACGGCCTCCTCGCCGGCCCGGACGTCCAGGCGGCGAAACGGGGCCGCGATGCGCGCCGCGACGGTCACCCGGCGCGCGGCGCTGCGCGGCGCGGCCGGCGAAGCGGCCACGGCGGGAGAGGCATCCGAAGCCGTGCCCCCGCCCGAACCCGAAGCGATACCCCCGCCCGAACCCTCCCTCGATGCGTCGTTCGAAGTGCCAACGCGCAGAGCAACCCCATCCACGAGCCCGACCCGAAGGACACCCGTCCGCCGCAACCGGGTCGCGAAGCCATAGCGCCCGTCGGCGCCCGCAACCCCGGTGCGGATGACGCGCCACTCCCCGCCCGGGGTGGCGTACTCGAGCGCCACCTGGCGCCCGGCGTTCTCGGCGCCCACGGTCCCCCGGACCACGGCGGCCTGGCCGTAGCGGATCGAGGTGTCGGCGACTCGGATGTCGGGCGCCGGAGCAGCGATTGCCGCGGTGGCCGCGGCGGATGAAAGTCCGATCGTGAGCAGCGCGCCGGCGGCGCGCCGCGAAGTTCCGAACCTCATGGAGAGGTCCACCTCCTTGTGGGCGGGCTTTCTCGACGGCGCCTACGGGGTTAGCTGTCGGGCTCGCGCGCTTCGAGCGCGCTACCGCAACGATTCAGTCGCGGATTCGCCCCGTGCCGGCCCCGGTGGATGCGGGCCGGCGAGTGGGTCCCCCGTCCGCTCACGCATGGCGCGAGAGCGGCTCGGCTCGGTCGAACAACTGTTCGCAGGCTAGGCGGTCGGACTCAGACTTCTGTGCGCGCGGTCACACCTGCAACGAACCGTTCACACCGCCACGGACGGCGTTCCGGCGAGCAGCGCGGCGCTGATCGCGGGGCCCG
>DATLOP010000174.1:0-4605 GCA_035536255.1 Solirubrobacteraceae bacterium | reverse complement strand
GGCGCCGGCCGCGCCCGCCGCGTCCGGCGTCCCGCAGTTCGACCAGCCGTACTACCGCGACATCACCGAGGCGCGGCTCGAGCACCTGGCGAGCCTCGACCTGCCCGTCGAGGGCCGCTCGGTGATCGACGTGGGCGCCGGCATCGGCCGGCTGTCGGAGTTCTTCGCGCAGCGCGGCTGCCGCGTCACCTGCGTGGACGGGCGCGAGGACAACGTGGCGCGGCTGCGCGAGCTGTACCCGGACCGGCGCGCCGCGGTGGTCGACGTCCAGACCGACCAGCTGCTCGAGCACGGCCGCTTCGACGTGGTCTTCGCCTACGGCCTGCTCTACCACCTGGCCGACCCGCTGGCCTTCCTGCGGCGCGCCGCGTCGATCTGCGACGAGCTGATGATCGTGGAGACCTGCATCACGGACTCGACGCAGCGGGTGCTGTTCCTGGTCGACGACCCGGACGACCCGACGATGGCGCTGAACCGCGTGGCCAGCCGGCCCAGCCCACCCTACGTGGTGACGGGACTGCGGATGAGCGGGTTCGAGCACGTGTACTCGCCGAGGTCCCTCCCGCGCCACCGCGACTTCGAGTACGAGCGCCGCGACGACCTGTCGCACCTGCGCGACGGCGAGGTGATGCGCGACGTCTTCGTCGCCTCGCGGGCCCGGCTGGACAACCCGGCGCTGCGCCCGGTCAGCTAGACCCGCGGCCGCGCGAGGATCGCGTGGGTCGGGACGCCCGGGCCGCCCAGCCGCGCCCGCTGGAGCGCGCGGCGGGCCAGTGCGCGGGGGGTGCGGGCGGCGGGCGGGTGGGCCGGGCCGAAGGGGATCGCGTACGGGCCGCTCTCCCGCTGCACCTCGAAGCCCGAGACCCGCAGCATGTCGCGGTGACCGGCCACGTTGGGCACCGTCCACTGGAGCTCGTGGGGGCGCAGCTGGGCCACGGGCCGGCGCGGGTGCGCGACGGTGAGGGGGAGGTTGACCTCCTCGGCGGACAGGAGCTCGCCCCGGCACACGGCGCGGATGGCCTCCAGGGCGCGGAACGGGTCGCGCAGGTGCAGCAGCAGGCTGCCGCACACCACGACGTCGAACTCGCCCACCCGCTCGGGGTCGAGGTCGTAGACGCTGCACTCCACGCGCTGCACCTTCGACTCCAGCGCGTGCGCCGCGATGCGAAAGCCGCGGCCCTTCTCCGGGCCCATCAGGTCGGCGAGCACCCGCGGGCCGCTGCCCCGCAGCTCGGGATACCAGTCCCAGTCCTCCTCCCCCGCGATGTCGGTGGCCACGACCTCGCGCGCGCCGCGGCGCTCCAGCTCGAACGCGAGGAACCCGTCGTAGGTGCCCACGTCCAGGCAGCGGCGCCCGCGCACGTCGGGCCAGGGCATCCGCTCCACGATCGGCCGCAGGTCGAACCACCCGGGGGTGACGACGCCCGGCGCGAGCTCGATCGTGTGGTACCAGAGCCGGTTGGCCCGGACCGCCTCGGACAGCTCCACGCTAGGCGGGGCCGCGGGCATGGACGACGGTGTGGGGGACGGCGCCGCGCCCGTCGCGGAAGCGTAGGCCGAAGCGCGCGTGGCGGCGGACGTCCTCGAACCCGGCGGTGCGGATCATGGCCAGCCAGGCGCGGCTGGTCGGGCGCCACCACGTCATCCACGGCGACTCGCCCCGGAACTCCACCAGCTTGGCGCGCGGGACCCACTCCAGGCGGCGAGCGTGCTCCTCGGCCAGGACGAGCCGGCCGCGGCACAGTCCGGCCATGCGCTCCAGGGCGAGCATGGGGTCGCGCAGGTGGATCAGCACCGTGCCGCAGAACACGAGGTCGAACCGCCCGCCCAGCGTCTCCGGAGTGGCGTCGTAGACGTTCAGGACGCGACGCTCCACCGAGCTGCCCAGGGCGCGGTGGGCGACCTGGAAGCCCTTGTCATGGGCCAGCTTGGCGCCCTCCGCCATCTGCGCCTCCCCGGCCGCGCGCAGGCGCGGGGGCCAGTCCAGGTCCTGGGGCCGGTCCAGGTCCAGCGCGGTCACCCGGGCCCCGCGCCGCTCGAGCTCGAAGGCCCAGAACCCGTCCATCGTGCCCACGTCCAGGGCGCGCAGTCCCGTCAGGTCGGCCGGGAGCCCGTAGCGCTCGACATAGGGCCGGTGGTCGAACATCCCCGGCGTCACGACCCCGGGCGCGAGCTCGATCGTGTGGTACCAGGGCCGGCCCTCCACGAGGCCGCGGAGGTCGGCCGCGCTCGGCATCGGGGCAAGCGTACTGGAACACTTGCGCCGCCCATGTCGGCGCCCCCGCCCGCCTCATCGTCGCTGTCCGAGCGCGCCGTCCTGGCCGCGCTGGCGCTGTGGTCGCTCGTCCCGCCGGCCATCCTGTTCGTGTCGGTCGGCGGCGGCCTGGACGTCGGCACCGGGGGCCGGACGTTCCTCGGCGTGGACGGACCGGACGTGGCCGACCAGCTGCAGTACATCGCCTGGATCCGCGACGCGGGCGAGAACGGGACCTTCGCCAACCGCTTCGACCTGGCCGACGACCCGTACCTGTTCTTCCACCCGATGTTCTTCCTGTCGGGCGTGCTGTGGAAGCTCGGCGTCAGCCTGCCGCTGAGCTTCCTGGCCTGGAAGCCCGTGGCGGTGCTCGGGCTGTTCGCCGGCTTCGCCGCCTACGTCCGGCGCATGGTGGAGCCCGGGTGGCCTCGGGTGGCCGCTCTGCTGCTCGCCCTGTTCTTCTTCACTCCCGCCGCGTGGGTGCTCGACTGGGGCGGGCTGGGATCGGAGAGCCTGCGCTTCGAGACGCTGGTGGTCGCGCTGGAGATGTTCCCCGGCGGCTGGGTGTGGGGGCTGTGGCCGCTGGCCGTGTCGGTGGCGCTGATGCCGGTCTACCTGCTCTGCCTCGAGGGGCTGCTGGAGCCCGAGCGCCGGCGGCCGGGGCGCTCAACCGTCTGGTACGGCGCCGGCGCGGCGGCCGCCGGCCTGGCCTGCTCCTGGCTGCACCCCTGGCAGGGAGTCACCCTGCTCGTCCTGACGGCCGGCCTGGTCGTGTGGGCCCGGCTGTGGCGCCGCGCCGCCGCCCTGACCGTCCCGCTCGCCGCCACCGCCGCGCCGATCGCCTACTACTTCGCCCTCAGCCAGACCGACTCGTCGTGGGCCGAGGTGTCGAGCCACTCGGGCCACCCGCACTGGGGGCTGTGGCTGGCGCTCGGCGTGGCGCCGGCGCTGGCCCTGGCCGCCGTGGGGGCGCCGGGACGGACCTGGGACCTCCAGGAGCGCGCGCTGCGGCTGTGGCCGCTCGCGGCGCTCGCCGTCTACTTCATCCTGCAGACGGCGTGGTTCTACCACGCGCTCGCGGGCCTGACGCTGCCGCTGGCGATCCTGGGCGTGCGCGGGTGGCGGCACCTGCGGATCCCCCGCGCGGCCGCCGTCGCCGCGGTGGCGGCGCTCACGCTGCCGGGCATGGCGTTCTACGTCCAGCAGCTGCGCGAGGGCTCGGCCGCCCACTTCCTGCCCGCGGACGAGACGGCCGCGCTGCGGGCCGTCGAGGCCGGTTGGCGCGACGGCGGCGTCCTGACCAGCGTGGACCTGGGCCAGGCGGTCCCCGCGGTGACCGGCCGGGGCACCTGGGTCGGCCACCCGACCTGGACGCCCGGCTACGGGGACCGGACGCACCGCGCGGAGGCGCTGCTCTCGGGCCGGATGGACGCCGTGCAGGCGCGCGAGCTCGTGCGCTCCACGGGCGCGGCGTTCGTCGTGGCCGGGTGCGGGCGGCCGGACCTCGAGGCGCTCCTCGGGCCGGTGGTCGCCGCGCGGACGCGCCACGGGTGCGCGGCCGTGTACGAGGTCGCGCCGCGGCCCGGGCGCTAGCCTGCGCCCGCGTCATGCTCACGCGCAGCGCACAGCGCATCGCCGAACGGCTGTCGGAGTCCGACGTCGTGCTCGACATCGGCGGCTGGGCCGACCCGTTCCCGCGGGCGGACTGGGTGATCGACGTGATGCCCTACGAGTCGCGCGGGCTCTACGAGCGCCAGGGATGGGTGGAGCGCGGTTCCCGCGGGCCCGAGCGCTTCGACCGCTCGCGCTGGATCCAGCGCGACGTGTGCGACCGCGAGCCCTTCCCGTTCGCGGACGACGAGATCGACTTCGTGGTCTGCGCGCACACGCTGGAGGACGTGCGCGACCCCGTGTGGGTGTGCGCGGAGATGGCGCGAATCGGCCGCGCGGGCTACGTCGAGGTGCCGTCGCGCCTGGAGGAGCAGAGCTACGGCTTCGCCGGGCCGCTCGTCGGGTGGCCCCACCACCACTGGCTGGTCGACGTGGGGGAGGAGTCGATCGAGTTCGTCCACAAGCCGCACGACATCCACGGGCGCCCGGAGAGCCATCTCCCGGCGGGCTTCCAGGAGCGCCTGAGCGAGGAGGAGCGCGTGCAGACGCTGTGGTGGGAGGGCGGGTTCGCGGCGCGCGAGCGGGTGTTCATCGAGCCCTCGCCCCACGAGTCCTACCTCCCCGGCCTCGTGGCGCGGGCGCTGCGCGAGCACCCGATGGCGCCCGGGAGCGGGGGCCGGCTGCGCCGCGCCCTGCGGCGCGCGCGCGGCTAGGAGGCCCCCGGGCCCCAGACCACGTAG
>DATLOP010000173.1:0-2045 GCA_035536255.1 Solirubrobacteraceae bacterium | reverse complement strand
CCTGATAGCGGTCCCCCGCGAAGTGGAGCGCCAACCGGTGCTCCGGCCGGGCCCGCCCGGGTGACGGCTTCCCCCCCTGGCTCCGCGAGAGCTCCAAAAAGACGGCTGCCCCGGGCGGGACTGCCGACGGTCGCCGACCTGTGAGGACGACGCGCCCCGAGCGCTGGTATATCAGGCCGGTCGCGCCCATCGGTACCCGAGCATGCGCAGGAGGTGACCGCCATGGTGTTGGTCGGCGTCGACTGGGCTGAGGCCCAGCACGCCGCGTGTTTGGCGAATCCCGATGGGACGGTCCTCCGTCGGCTGACGATCCCCCACTCGGCGGCCGGGCTGGCGCGGCTGCGCGAGGCCATTGCCGCCGTCGAGGCGGAGCCGGCCGCTGTGCTGGTCGCGGTCGAGCGCCCGGATGGGCTCTTGGTCGACGCTCTCCTGGACGCCGGCTACGTCGTGTATGCGCTCAACCCGAAGGCCGTCGATCGGTACCGCGAGCGGACCCGCGTCGCCGGGGGCAAGACCGACCCCGCCGATGCCGAGCTGCTGGCGCGGATCCTGGTGACCGACCGCGATCGGCATCAGCCGTTGCGCCCGAGCAGCCCCCTGGTCGAGGAGCTCCGGGTGCTGGCCCGCCAGGATGAACGGGCCAGCCGCGACCAGCGCCGTCTGCTCAACCGCCTCCGGCATGACCTGCTGGCCGTGTTCCCGGCCGCGCTCGACGCATTCCCAGATCTCGCCGCCGTCTCGGCGCTGGCCTTCCTCGAGCGCTGGCCGACGGTGGCGACGGCACGTGATCAGAGTCGGCCCGCGATCGAGGCGTTCCTCCGCCAGCAGTTCCACGGCCAGGCGCGGGCAGCCGCCGTGCGCATCCATACGGCGCTGCAGGCGGATGCGCTGACGGCGCCGCCGCATCTGGCTACCGCCCGCGCGGGGGCGATCCAGCTCGCGGCGCGCCAGCTGCTCCTGCTGCATCGGCAGCGTGCCGCCTGGGAGCAGCGCCTGCGCGAGCTGCTCGAGGGCGACGGAGCCCACCCTGACGGCGAGGTGCTGCTGAGCCTGCCCGGGCTGGATGCGCGGCTCGCCGCCAGGGTGCTCGGCGAGATCGGGGATCGTCGCGAGCGGTTCCCGACCCCGGCCGCCCTGCAATGCTACGCGGGGACGGCACCCACGACCAAAGCATCGGGCCGCTCGCGGGTGGTGGTCGCGCGCGGGGCCTGCAATCGCTTCTTGCGCCAGGCGCTGCTCCGCTGGGCGTTCTGCTCGCTCCCGCGCTCGGCCTGGGCCCGCGCCTTCTACGACGAGCAGCGCGGCGCCGGCAAGGGCCACTTCAAGGCGATCCGCGCCCTCGCCAACCGCTGGCTCGAGATCCTGCACCGCCTACTGGCGACCGGCCAGCGCTACGACGAGGCGGTCCATCAGCGCAACCGCGCCAAGGCCCCCCGCCCGGCCGCGGCGTGACCGATGGTCACCCGGACGACCGGGGCACCACCCTGCCCAGCGCGCGGCGCGGCTACGGCCGCCCGAGGACAGCCATGACCGAGCGCCCGTCCCGTAACGATGGCGTAACGACCTCCTGCCCGCCGTGCGAGCGGTCCTTCCGCCCGGTCGGGCGGCGCCGCTTCTGCTCCGATGCGTGTCGCCAGGCCGCCTGGCGGCGCCGACACCCCACCCCGGCACCACCAATCCCGGATCGCTCATCCCAACCGACCATCGTCTATGCCTGCCCGGCCTGCGACGCACGCTACCTCGGCGAGCAGCGGTGCCTCGACTGCGGCGTCTTCTGCCGCCGCGTCGGCCCGGGTGGCCCCTGCCCTCACTGCGACGAGCCGGTCGCGCTCGCTGACCTGCTTGGTGACGGGGGGTGAGTCACCGCGTCCACGCACTGCGGACGGGGGGTTGACTAAGGACGTCTTTTTCCACCGCGCCTGCGCGGCGGTGTCGGCCTTCTCGTGGACCGGGCGCGGCACCTTGGGCGCGCACCGCAGCCGCTGCAGCAGCGCGTACATCCCGCCCTCGGTATAGTGGACGCCCCAGCGCTCGGCCACCCAGGC
>DATLOP010000172.1:0-2235 GCA_035536255.1 Solirubrobacteraceae bacterium | reverse complement strand
CGCGCCCGACGGCTTCGCCTTCGACGTCGTCACCGCCCGCTGCGAGGAGTACCCGGCCCCCGGCGCACTTCCCGAGATCCGGCCGGGGACGCTGGAGGAGGACCTGGCGCGCCGCGACTTCACGGTCAACGCGATCGCGCTGTCGTTGCGCGACGGGACCGTCCGCGAGCTCCCCGGCGCCCGCGAGGACCTCGAGGCGGGCGTCCTGCGCGTGCTGCACTCCGGGTCGTTCACGGACGACCCGACGCGCCTGCTGCGCCTGGTCCGCTACGCCGCCCGCCTCGGCTTCGAGCCCGACACCCGCACCGACGCCCTGGCCCGCGACGCCATCGCCGCCGGCGCCCTGTCCACAGTGTCCGGTCCCCGGATCGCGACCGAGCTCATGTTGCTGTGCGGCGAGGCCAGCGCGATCGCAGCTTTGGCCCGGGCGTCCGAGCTCGGGCTCGCCGGCGCCCTCCACCCCTGCTTTGACCCCCGCGCCGACCTCGCGCGCGACGCGTTGAAAGGCGCCGGTGAGGGGGTCGACCAGGGGGGTGGGCCCTCTAAGGGGCCGTATAGGAGCTTAAAAGGGCCCACCCCGCACGGGGGGCACCCGGCCCGGCGGGATCTGGTGGTCCTCGCCACCTCCCTCACCCGCTGTCGTGAGCCCGAGCTGCGGCGCTGGCTCGACGCGCTCGGGCTCCCGGCCGCCGACCGCGACGCCGTCATCGCCGCGGCCCTGGAGTCCGAGACGCTCGCCGAGCGCCTGTGCCACGCGCACCGGGCGTCCGAGGTGCGCCACCTGGTGGCCGGTCGCCCGCCCGAGCAGATCGCGGTGGCCGCGGCGCTCGGGGCGGCCGAGCCGGTGCGGCGCTGGCGCGAGGAGTGGAGCCGCGTGCGGCTGGAGATCGCGGGGGCCGAGCTGATGGCGGCGGGCGTTCCCGAGGGCCCGGACGTGGGCCGCGCGCTGGACGCGGCGTGGTCCGCCGCGCTGGACGACGGCGTCCGCGACCGCGACGGCCAGCTCGCCGCGGCGCTGCGTGCCGTGCGGGGCGAATAGCATCCCTCGCGATGTCGGGCGATCTCAACGCGCTTCGGTGGGACGGCGGGTCGGGCCACTACGAGGTCTACTACCTGTCGGCGACCGACCGCGGCAGCAGCGTCGGGCTGTGGATCCGCTACACGATGGTGGCGCCGCTCGACGGCGACGCCACGTGCTCGCTGTGGTTCATGGCCATGGACCCCCAGGGGTCGCTGGCCGGTCGCAAGCACAGCCGCCCCGCCACCGAGCTCAAGGCCACGGCGGACCCCTTCGAGCTGCGCATCGGCGACGCGGTCCTGACCGACCGCGGGATGACCGGCGGGTTCGAGGACGTGTCGTGGGACCTGAGCTGGACGCCCGCGCTGCCCGGCGCCGAGCACGTCCACCCCATCCTGCAGAAGGCCAAGATCGCCAAGACCGTGCTGGTGCTGCCGCACCCGGCGGTGGAGGTCGAGGGGACGGTGGAGTGGGACGGGCGGCGCCTGGAGCTGGACGGTTGCCGCGGCGGCCTGGCGCACCTGTGGGGCTCCAAGCACGCGGCGCGCTGGGCGTGGACGCACTGCAACGACTTCGTGGGCCTCGACGGGAGCGAGCGCCCGGACACCTGGTTCGACGGCGTGTCGGTGTTCGTCCCGCGCTTCGGGCGGCTGATCGGGCCGAATTCCCCGGTGGTCGGGCGCTTTGCCGGGCGCGACTTCCGCTCGACCAGCCCGCTGCGGGTCACGCGCAACCCCAGCCGCTTCGGACTGACCTCGTGGCACGTGGAGGCCCGTGACGGCGACCGCGAGATCGTGGCCGACGTCGACGCGCCGCGCGAGCAGCTCGTCGGCGTCACCTACCACGACCCCGACGGCGATCTCGCCTACTGCTACAACGCCGAGACGGCGTCGATGCGCGTGCGGGTGTGGGAGCGCGACCGCTCGGTGGCCGAGGGCCGGCGCCTGGTCGACGAGCTGGTCTCCAACGGCCGCGCCCACTTCGAGTACGCCCAGCGCGAGCCGGTGCCGGGGCTCGAGCTGCACGTGCGGTGAGGACGGGGAGCCCGCCGGCGAGCGACCCGGCCCTGCGGGCGCCCTTCTCCTGGGAGGACCAGCACATAGCGGCGGACCTGCCCGGGGCGCGCGTGCTCTTCACCACCCGGCGCGGCGGGGTCTCCGAGGGCCCGTACGAGTCGCTCAACCTGGGGCGCTGGACCGACGACGACCCCGCGGCGG
>DATLOP010000171.1:0-3243 GCA_035536255.1 Solirubrobacteraceae bacterium | reverse complement strand
GCCCGCGCCGCCTCGACCACCGCGGCCGTCCCCGCCGCGCCGTCGTTGGCCCCCACGTGACCGGGGATCGTGGCCTCGGTGTCGTAGTGGGCGCCGAGCACGATCGCCGGACCGCGGCCCGGCAGGCTCCCGACGACGTTGCGCAGCCCGCCGGGCACGGCCTCGAAGCGCCCGGCGGGCAGCAGCGCGCGCAGCCGCAGCGCCAGGCGCCGGGAGGCCGGGCTGCCCGCGGGCCGGGACCCGTAGCCCACCTGCTCGCGCACCAGGCGCATCGCCCGTGCGCCGTCGAAGCGGTCCACGCGCGCCGCGCTCGCTCCCCGGTCCCCCCCGTCCCCGTCCGCGAACGGGGCGAAGTCGTTCACGGCGAGCAGGATCAGGACGCCGCCCAGGACGAGCTGGACCGCGAGGACCACGATCAGCAGACGGACGCCGGGGCGCCCGTCAGTCGTTGGAGGTCACCGCCTCCAGGAGGTGCGCGAACTTCTCGCGCGCCGCCTCGCGCCGCGTGGGCACGTGCTGCGAGGGGAAGGGGCCCTCGGGCGCCTCGTAGCCGCGCAGGATCTGGCGCGCCACCGACTCGCGGTGCACCTCGTCGGGGCCGTCGTAGAAGCGCGCGCCACGGGAGTAGCGGTACATCGCCTCCAGCGGCATGTCGGTCGAGTAGCCGAGCGAGCCGTGGATCTGCAGCGCGCGGTCGACCACGTCGTGCAGGACGCCGGCGCCGAAGAACTTGATCAGCGAGATCTCTCGGCGCGCGGCCGCGACGCCCTCGGCGTCCATCTTCCACGCGGCGTGCAGGGTCATCAGGCGCGCGGCGTCCATCTGGGCCGCCGAGTCGGCGATCCAGTTCTGGACCGTCTGCTTCTCGGCCAGCTTCGCCCCCTGCGTCTCGCGCATCAGCGCGTACTCGCAGAGCATGTCGAAGGCGCGCTTGCACACCCCCAGCCAGCGCATGCAGTGGTGGATGCGCCCCGGGTACAGCCGTTGCTGGGCGATCAGGAAGCCCGCGCCCTGCGCCCCGAGCAGCGCCTCCGCGGGGAGCCGCACGTCGCGGTAGTGGATCTCGGCGTGGTTGCCGTACTTGGCCCAGGTGTCCTGCGGGTGCTCCATGGTGGCGACGTCGCGCACGATCTCCACGCCCGGCGTGTCGGCGTCGACCACGAACATCGAGGCGCGCTGGTAGCGGCGCGCGTCCGGGTCGGTGACCGCCATCACGATCAGGAAGTCGGCGATCGAGCCGTTGGAGGTGAACCACTTATGGCCGTTGAGCACCCACCCGTCGCCGTCCTTGACCGCGCGCGTGCTCATCTTCGTCGGGTCCGAGCCCGCGGTGTTGGGCTCGGTCATGGAGAAGGCGCTGCGCAGGTCGCCCTCCAGGAGCGGGTACAGGTAACGGTCCTTCTGCTCGGGCGTTCCGGCCAGGGCGAGGATCTCGGAGTTGCCGGAGTCGGGCGCGGCGTTGCCGAAGGCGAAGGGCGCGAGCGGGCTCGTGCCCAGGATCTCGTGCATCAGGCCGAGCTTGACCTGGCCGAAGCCCTGCCCGCCGAGCTCGGGATCGAGGTGGGCCGCCCACAGGCCGCGCTCCTTGACGCGCTGCTGGAGCGGCTCGAGCGCGCGGACGACCTGGTCGAGCTCGAGGTCGACCATGAGCGTCTCCAGCGGCCAGACCTCCTCCCGGACGACCTCGGTCATCCAATCCAGATGCTCCTGGAACTCCGGCTCGGTCGAGAAGTCCCACGCCATGCTTCGCTCTCCTTCGGTCGCCCGGGGGGACGATACTGCGACGCGTGTCGCGAGCTTGACGCCGGGCGCGTCGCGCGCCCGACACACCGCTCTCCGGTGCGTCCTTAGCGTGGGCGGCATGTCCAACACACGCCCCACCCTCACCGCAGGACGTGCGCTCGCGCTCGCGCTGGCCGTGGTCGCCACACTGCTCGCGCTCGCGCATGACGCATCCGCCGCCTGGAACCAGTTCCGCGGCAACGCGGCCCGGACGGCCCTGGCCCGCTGGACCGCCGAGACGCCGCCCGAGGGCCGGATCGCCTGGCGCCAGGGCATCGGCTCCAACGCGATGCTGGACGCGTCGCCGGTCATCGGGCCCACCGGGATGATCTACCTCGGCGTCCGGCAGGGCAACAACCGGCTCGTCGGCATCCACCCCGGCGGGTTCCAGCGCTTCGGCGTCCCCGCCGGCGGCTTCGACGTGGAGCACACGCCGGCGGTGCGCGCGGACGGGCACGTGATCGTCCCGGGCACCAACGAGGGCGCGGCGCGCGTCTTCGCCCACGACGGAACGACCGGTCAGCGCTTCGCCTGGTCCGACGCCTCCAAGCCGGCGTTCAGGACCTCTCCCCTGCTGGCGCGCGATCGCCCGTACATCCCGTGGCGCGACAACCAGTTCATGGGCTTCGACTCCAGGCTGCGGCGGATCGAGATGGGCGGCGTGGCCCGCCCGCCGGTCACGGGGCACGGCCCGAGCTACTTGGACCTGTGCTTCATCTGCGTCGACTTCGACACGTCGGCGCCCGGTCCGAGCGGGCCGACCGCGCCGGCGCCTCGGCCGACGCAGCAGATGCGCCCCGCGCCCGCCTACTCGAGCCAGTGCAACGACATGGTGGCCGGACCGTTCTACGGCAAGATGATCCGCGTCCACCCCAGGGGCGACAAGCTGTGGGAGAAGAAGATCGACTCGATCACGACTCCCACCCTCGGCCAGGCAGGCCGTATGTACGTGGTCAACCGCGACCGCGAGCTCCAGGCCTACGGCCAGGGCGGCAACCGGCTGTGGAGCCGCGACATCGGGTTCGCGCCCGTCGGCGGCCTCGCGCTCAGCGACCTGCCGATCAACGACGGCCGCGGCCAGGTCGGCACGGCGGCCTGCCTGCGCAAGGTGGGCCGCAGCACGACCGTCGTCCACGATCCGCGCCGCGCGGTCGACACGCTGTATGCGACGGCGGCCGACGGCCACCTGTACTCGTTCGACGGGACCGGGCGCCTGCGCTGGAAGGAGCGGCTCGGGACCGGCATCCCCGGCGCGCCGGCCATCGTCCGGGCCCGCAGCCAGTACAGCGGCGCCGAGCTCGAGCAGATCGTCGTGGGCATCGGCAACGAGCTGCAAGCCTGGCAGCCGAACGGGTCGCCGATCTGGCGCGTGACGCTCGACGGGCCGGTCGGCGGGACGCCGGCCGTCGCGGGCGACACCATCTACGCCGCGACCCGGCACAGCCTGTACGCGATCCGCTA
>DATLOP010000170.1:0-8142 GCA_035536255.1 Solirubrobacteraceae bacterium | reverse complement strand
GACCGTGCGCGAGCGCGCCGCCGGCGGCGAGGTCGCGTTCGCGCTCGTCGTCCCCCGCGGGCGCCCGCCGAGCGGCGGCATCATCTACGACGACGCGGTGCGCCACGCCGCGGAGGTCCGCCTGTCGCTGGCCAAGCAGTTCCTGGCCCGGGAGGACATCCCGATCGAGGGCGAGGTCGGGGACGAGGACCCGTTCACCGCCGCCATGGACGGCATCGCGCTCTACAACCCCGACGAGGTCATCGTCTCCACGCTCCCGCGCACGTCGTCGGGGTGGCTGCGCCGCGACCTCGTCGAGCGCATCGAGCAGTCCAGCGGCCTGCCGGTGGAGCACCTGGTCTCCGACATCGACCAGGAGGGCTTGCCCTTCCAGGTCACGCTCGTGCTGGCCAACCAGACGATGGGCGCCGAGGCCCTGCTGAGCAAGCTCAAGGAGAAAGCCGCCGAGCGCGAGACGCTGTTCATCGTCGTCGTGCCCCAGGAGGGCGGGCAGGGCCACCACGCCGGCGAGGCGCGGGCGCGCCTGCAGGCCACGCTGAAGTCCTTCCGCGAGGCCGGGCTGCTGGCCGCGGGGACGATCGGCAACCCCGACCCCTACCAGGCGGCCCGCAACGCGCTGGCCGCGTTCCGCGTCGACGACGTGGTCGTCTCGACGCTGGACGCCACGCGCTCGCGCTGGCTGCGCGGCAACATCGTCGAGCGCCTGCAGGAGCACAGCGGCAAGCCGGTCGAGCACGTCGAGGCCGGCGCGCCGGCCCCGGCCCCCGCGTCCTGAGCCATGGAAGCCGCCGCCGTCGCCCACCACGACCACCACGGCCCGCCCGAGGCCAACCGCTCGTCGCGGGTCGAGCCCCAGCTGCTCGGGATGCTGCTTTTCATCATCAGCGAGATCATGATCTTCGGGGCGTTCTTCACCGCCTACTTCTTCATCCGGGTGGTGCAGGCCGAGGAGTGGCCGGCGGCGGGCACCGAGCTGCCGGTGGCCATCGCCGGGATCAACACGGCGATCCTGCTGTCCTCGTCGGTGACGCTGCACTGGGCCGAGTCGGCGCTCAAGCGCGACAACCGCGCGGGCTTCAGGGCGGGGATGCTCACCACCTTCCTGCTCGGCCTGGCCTTCCTGTTCATCCAGGTCAACGAGTACGTCCACATCGGCTTCTCGCCGCAGGACCACGCGCAGGGGTCGATCTTCTACGGCCTGACAGGACTGCACGGCGCCCACGTCTTCATCGGCCTGCTGCTGCTGGGGATGGTCACGATCCGCGCCTTCCGGGGGCACTTCTCCGCCCAGTCGCACCGCGGCGTGGAGATCCCCGGGATCTACTGGCACTTCGTGGACGTGATGTGGATCGTCGTGTACTCGACGATCTACATCCTGTGATCAACCCGCTGCGGTCCGAGGGGGAGGCGTTCCGCTTCCTGCTCTACGTGGTCGCCGTCGTCGCCACGGTCACGGTCGTCGTCGTCCTCGCACGCGCCATCCTGTAGGCAATGTCGTTCGGGGCACTGGCCCTGCTGCTGCTGTTCGAGGCGCTCTACGTGCGGGCGATCGTCGTGCTGCGCCGGCGCGGGCGGCGGATCCCCGTGCGCCAGCAGGCGGCCTGGCACTTCGGGATGGCCCTGCAGGCCGTGGCGCTGCTGGGGCCGCTGGACCGCGAGGCCGGGGACTTCCTGTCGGCTCACATGGCCCAGCACCTGCTGCTGGCCGACATCGCCGTCCCGTTCCTGCTGGCCGGCGTGCGCACGCCCGTGCTGGTGTTCGTGGCGCCGCGGCCGGTGCTGGTCGTGCTGGCGCGGCGCCGGGGCCTGCGGCGCGCCTTTCGCTTCCTGCGCCAGCCGCTGGCCGCCATCCCCGTCTACCTGGCGGTCCTGTACGCCTGGCATCTGAACTTCGCCTTCCAGGCGGCGCTGCGCGACCCGGCCGTCCACGCGCTCCAGCACGCCTCGTTCGTGGCGATCGGGGTGCTGATCTGGTGGGCCGCCCTGGAGCCCCAGCGCGCGCGGCTGCGCGGCGAGCTGTGGAAGATCCCCTACGTGCTGACGTCGCGGCTGATCAGCATGTTCCTGGGGATGGCGCTGATCTTCTCCTCTTCGCCCTGGTACGCCGGCGTCTACGGGCGCGACTCGCTGTCGGACCAGCGCAGCGCGGGCGGGATCATGATGAGCGTCGACGTGGCGATCATCCTGGCCGCGCTGGCCTTCTTCTTCTGGCGCGCCTCGGCCGACCACGACGCGGCCGAGCGCCGCGCCGCCGCGCTCACCTGACGGTGAGCGTCCCCTTCATGCCCGCGGCGGCGTGGCCCTCGACCGTGCACAGGAACGGGTAGCGCCCGGGCCGGACCGTGACCTTGATCTCGGACACGCCGCCGGTCACCACCGGGCCGATCTCGTTGATCCCGCCACCCTGGATGGCGACGTTGTGCGGCACCGAGGACTCGTTGGGCGTGCGGATGGTCAGCAGGCCGGCCGGCGCCTCGGCGTTCTTGAAGGTGAACAGCAGCTGGCCGTTGGGGTCGGCCGGCAGCACCAGCGTGCCGTTCTGCGCCTTGGCCAGCGGCTTCTGGGCGCCGCCGACGGCCGTGGCCAGCGCCCCCTGGTCCTCGCCCCGGCGGGCCGCCGCGAAGCCGACGTAGGCGGCCACGTCGGCGGCGTCGTCGCCGGTCACGAGGTTGGCCGGCATGCTTCCGTAGAGGTTGGGCTCGCCGATCTGCTCCTCGGTCACCGAGCGGACGGTGTCGCGCTTGAAGCCGTCCTTGAGCGCGCGCTTGAAGGCCTCGTCGAGGTTGGGGCCGGTCGTGCCCCGGGCGTTGGCGCGCTGGAGGATGTGGCAGGCGCCGCACTTCTGCACGAACAGCTTCTTGCCGTTGACCAGGTCGCCCCGGCCCTCCTTGACGTCGAGGCCGCAGCCGCCTACGGCGAACAGGGCCGCCGCGCCCGCCACGAGCGCCAGCGGCGCGCGCACGCGCCGGGGAACAGGGACGAGCTTGGGCCTCATGCGCGCGGAACTCTATCCGCTGGATCGGCCCGTCGCGGCGGCGAGGACCCCCCGCGCGACGCCCTCCCAGGACCAGTTCTCGCCGACCGTGGCGACGAGGGCGCGGCGGGTCGGCTCGCGAACCGACTCCGGGGCCCCGAGCCAGGCGATCACGCGCTCGGCCAGCTCCTCGACGGCGCGCTCGCCGAGCGGGACGGAGAGCCAGTCGCGGGCCGGCTCGGGCACGGCGGCGGCCAGCGTCTGCGTCACCTCGGCCAGGCCGGAGTGCCCGGCGCTGATCGGCAGCGCGCCGCACGCCGCGCCCTCGGCGGCCACCATCCCGAAGGCCTCCGGGAACGTGGACGGGGTGACCAGCGCCTCGCAGGCGGGGAGCAGGTCGGCCAGGTCGTCGTGCTCCAGCCGGCCCGTGAGCACCACCCGGTCGGTCATGTCCGCGGCCGCCCGCAGGTAGGCCACGCGCAGGGCGCCGTCGCGGTCGATCCGGTCCAGGAACGCGCCGAGCACGGTCAGCGGGCTCGACGGGCCGCCCTCGGCGCCGCGGCCGCGGCGGGCCAGGTCGTAGAGGACGCCCAGGTCGCCCGTGGCCAGGGCCCCGACCATCGCCTCCACCGCCTCGCGGTAGGCGCCGAAGCCCACCACCACCAGCTTGGCCCGGGGCTCGCGCGCGAGCACCAGCGGCCACGCCGCCACGAGCAGGTCGATCCCCTTGGACACGATCAGCTTGCCCACGAACGCCACCAGCCGATCCTCCCCGGGCCGCAGCCGGGCCAGCGCCGCCGCCGCGGCCGCCTCGTCGACGTGGAACGAGGAGCGCTCAGAGACGTCCTCCGCCTCCCCGGTGCCGGCCTGTGTGGCCGCGCGCTCGGCCAGGCGCCAGGTCAGCGCGCGGACGCCCTCCGCCGCCGCCTCGGGCTCGCGGGGCGCGAAGGCCTCGACGTCGACGCCCGGCGGGCCGAGCCGGGTGCGCTGCGGCAGCGAGGGATCGTCCATGGCCGCCCACAGGCTCTGCGCCGTGTGGTCGGAGCCGACGAGGACGGCGCTCGCGCCCTCGATCCCCTCGCGGGCGTAGGGCATGAACCGCTCGGGGTGCGGCTTGACCGTGTACTCCAGGGCGCTGCCGTGCACCTTCACCGCGTACGGGGCGGCGCCGTCCAGGCCCCGGCGCACGATGGCCGGCCCCATGACCAGGTGGTTGGCCAGCGCGGCGTCCGGCGGCGCCGCCGCCACCACCTCGCGGACCGCGGCGACGTTCGCCTCCAGGTAGCGCTCGAGCTCGTCGTCGGTCAGCTCGGGGAACGGCTTGGCGTCGAAGCCCTCGTAGCGGTCGGCCACGTAGACCGGCAGCACCCGCCCGATGTCGGGGTTGTGGACGTGCACGCCCGGCATCTCGGGCGGGTTGAGGTCCTGGCAGAGCAGGTGCACCTCGTGACCGAGCCGGGCGAGCGCCGCCGCCAGGTTGGCGTTGTAGACGTTCGATCCCGTCCCCCGGAGCAGGTATCCATGGAAGATCAGTACGCGCACGGGGCCGGAGCCTACGCACGAACTGCAATCGAGCGAGCGCGCTGGACGCGTCGGGGATAATCCGGCAATGCACGCGGCGCGGTACACGCGGGCGGCCACCCTCCTGGTCGATGCCGACGACGAGGCCCGCGCCGCGCTGCGCCGGGCCCTGTCCCAGGCCGGGGCGCCGATCGCCGCGCTCGAGGCCCGCGACGTCCCCGAGATGCTCGAGCTCGTCGACCACGTGCAGCTGATCGGGCTCGACGCCGCGCTGCCCGGGCCCGGGCTGCGCAAGACGCTGGCGCTCCTGCGCGACCGCGCGCCCGGCGTCCCGGTCATCGTCACCTCGGGCTGGAACGACCCCGAGGCGATGCGCTCCGCCCTGGACGGCGGGGCCAGCTCGTTCGTGCTGCGCACGCTCGCCCCGGCCCGGCTGCGCTACACCGTCGAGGCGGCGCTGGACGGCGACGGCGTCCTGGACCCGCACGTCGTGCGTCCGGTGCTGGACGGCTACGCCGCGGTCCTGGAGTCCGCCCGCCGGCGCGACCGCGCGATCATCGAGAGCCTGGCCGCCGCGGTCGAGGCCAAGGACACCGTGACCAGCGACCACATCCAGGCCGTGGGCAACCTGGCCACCGCGCTGGCCAGCCTGATCGACCCGGACCTCGCCGCCTCCGAGGACTTCCTGTTCGGCTGCCTGCTGCACGACGTGGGCAAGATCGGGGTGCCCGAGCGGATCCTCAACAAGCCGGGCCCGCTCAGCGAGGAGGAATGGGTCGTCATGCGCCTGCACCCCGAGACCGGCGTGCGGGTGATCGGGCCGTTGGGGCTCGACCCCACCGTGTCCGACCTGGTCCTGCACCACCACGAGCGCTGGGACGGTGGCGGCTACCCCGGGGGGCTGGCCCACGAGGGGATCCCCCTGCCCGCCCGCATCTTCTCCGTGTGCGACGCGCTCGAGGCGATGACCGCGCGGCGCCCCTACCGCGAGCCGGTCTCGCCGCCCGACGCGATGGCCGAGATCCGCTCCGAGGCCGGCCGCCAGTTCGACCCGCACGTGGTGACGGCGCTGCACGACGGCGTCCAGGCGGGCGACGTGGAGCTGGTCGGCACGCTCGGGGAGGCGTTGACGACTCGGTGACTCGCTAGCATCTCTCGTCGTGAGCGAGCGCCAGAAGTACCGGCTGCGGGCGCCGGCAAGCGGCCGCGAGGTCCTCATCGAGGCCGAGCCGGGCGAGGACTACGTCGACGCCGAGACGGGCGAGCGGCTCGAGGTCGTGGGCAAGCTGCTGCCGCTGGCCCCGTCGCCGTCCGACCTGCCGTGGGCGGTCGAGAACCTGCGCTTCTGCAACTGGTGCGACCAGCTCACCCAGCGCGACCTCAACGACTGCCCCCACTGCGGCCGGCGCATGGAGCCGCTGACGCGCTGAACGCCATGCCCCGCCGCGCCCTCACCGCCCTCCTCGCCGCGCTCGCCGTGGCCGCCGTCGCCGCGGGCTGCGGCGGCGACAGCACGGTCAGCGCCGACCAGCTCTCCACCCCCGAGCTGACCGTCCCCGCGGGCACGATCCCCGCCGCCACCCCTTCGACCACGTCCACGACCGCCACCACGTCGACCACGTCGACCACCGGCGCCGACGAGTCCTCGGGCGGCGACGAGTCGTCCGGCGGCGACGAGTCCTCGGGCGAGGAGTCCTCCGGCGGCGAGGAGTCCTCCGGCGGCGACGAGTCCTCGGGCAGCGGCGGCACCGACGAGTCCTCGGGCTCCGGCGGCAGCGGCCAGTCCGGCGGGGCCGGTTCCGGCGGCACCGGCCTCTCGGAGTTCTGCCAACAAAACCCCGGCGCCTGCTGACGGCGGCCCGTAAGGCCGCCTGACCGCGTCCTCGGCGGCTCGCGTGCGGAGCACGCCACGCTGGCCTGCGTCCTTGTCAGCCGACCTTACGGTCGCGCCGTTGGCGTCCGTCTACGGGGTCGAGACGAGCGTCACGCTGTACGTGAGGCGCGCGGGGCGGTAGGTGCAGAAGTACTCGCGGATCGAGCCGGACGTGGTGTGGGGCGGCTGGCGCTCGGGGTTCTCCGAGCACGGCCGCACGCGGCTGGAGCGCCAGGCGAAGGTGTTGTCGAGGCCGTTGACCGCGAGGGCGGGGGCCCACGTGGGGACCGTCAGCGCGACGACCCAGCCGCGCCGCACGAGCAACGAGGTGTAGAGCGGGAACTGGACCTTCTCGCCGAAGTACCTGTCCAGGGGGAACGGGTCCGACTGGGCGTTGAGCCGGTAGCGGATCTGGCCGCGGCGCTGGGCGCGCTCGGGCCGCAGGATCGCGACGCGGGCCTGGGCCTTGCCGCCCGACTGCTCGTCGAAGAAGCGGATCTGGGCCGCCGTGGGCTTGCCCAGGCGCATCGTGAACGCGGTGATGCGTCCCGTGCGCGGGGACATGAACGGGTTGCGCCGGCTGCCCAGGTTCAGCTGGAAGCCGGTGGTGCGCGTGATCGCCAGGCACGGGCTCGAGGGGCAGCTCGGCGTGCCGAGACCGCGCTCGGAGTCGAGGCCCAGCTCGACCGTGCGCGCGGACGCGCCGGACGGCAGGAGCAGGAGGAGGACGAGCAGGGCGGCCGCTGCAAGGGCCGGGGGGAGGAGGCTATGGCGTCGAGTCATCGAGACCATTCAACACGACCCACCGGTCGCAGTTGCGGCGGCCGCCGCCGCGCGATTTCGAGAGCGCGCCCTTAGAGGAGCGTCACGTTGACGGCCTTGGGGCCCTTGTCTCCGGCCTCTTCCTCATACGAGACCTTCGAGCCCTCGGCCAGCGTACGGAATCCGTCGCCCCCGATGCCGCTGTAGTGCACGAACAGGTCCCGGCCGCCGTCATCCGGCGTGATGAAGCCGTAGCCCTTGTCGTCGCTGAACCACTTGACGGTTCCAGTTGCCACTTCTGTGACCTCCACGTCTTGTGCTGCGAGACCGCGGAGGTGCTGCTCTGTGGCAAACCCTGCGCCCGCCCACACGTCTTTCGCCGGTCTTCCCGGCCGTTCGAGCGAACCGTACCACCTACTCTCCGCGTAGCGAAACCCCCGCGGCGGCGATCTCGTCCTCGTCGCCGGGCCCCGGCGTCCACGGCAGACGCAGCGGATCGTCGTCGTAGCGCGGGATCACGTGGACGTGGAAGTGGAACACGGTCTGCCAGGCCGCGCGCCCGCACGAGTTCAGGAGGTTCACGCCGTCCGCGCCCAGGCGCTCGACCGCCCGGCCGGCCAGGCGCTGCGCCGCCGCGACGGTCGCGGCCAGGTCCTCCTCGGGGACCTCGAGCAGGTCGCGGTGGTGCTTGCGAGGGATCACCAGGGCGTGCCCGCGCGTCGCCGGGTTGATGTCCATGAAGGCGACCGTGCGCTCGTCCTCGTCCACCTTCGTGGCGGGCAGCTCCCCGGCCACGATCTTGCAGAAGATGCAGTCCGGATCGGCGGGCACGGGCGGACTGTACCCGCTAGCTTGCCCAGCCAATGTACGCCGAGCGCGCAGGCCTGGAGCGGACCGTCCGGCACCTCGCCGCGCTGTCGCGTCCCTCGGCCTCGCCGGGCGAGCGCGAGGCCGCGGAGTGGATCGCCGGGGCGCTGCGCGAGCTCGGCCTGGAGCCGGTCGTCGAGGAGGA
>DATLOP010000169.1:0-3633 GCA_035536255.1 Solirubrobacteraceae bacterium | reverse complement strand
TGGGCCCTCCGCCCCGGGGGGGGGGGGGGCCCCCCCCCCGACCACGCCGCTCGCGATGACCCGCGCCGCGTTGGCCGACAGGGGCGGGGCGGCAATCGACGTCCCCTGGTAGCCGCCGGGCAGCCCGAAGCGCCGCACCGAGCCCGAGAACGTCAGCTGGAAGATGTCGCGGCCCGGGCGGCCGTCGGGCCGGCAGTGCGTGGGGTCGTCCTCGATCGCCGCGTCGGCCCCGCCGCCGGGGGCGACGAGGTCCAGGCCGCGGCCGTCGTTGGAGTACTCGGCCTGGCACAGGTGCTCGGTCGTCGCGCCGACCGAGAGCACGCCGCCGGCGCGCGCCGGGTAGGCGACGACGCGCAGCGCCTCGTTGCCCGAAGCGGCCACGACGAGCGCTCGGCGCCGCTGGGCGTAGCGGATCGCGCTGAGCACCTCGGGGATCTGCGAGCCCGGGACCGAGGAGTCGAACTCCAGCGACAGGTTGATGACGCGGGCGCCGTTGCGCGCGGCGAAGCGGATGCCGCGCGCGATGGCGGCGGCGTCGCCCAGTCCCTGGTCGTCGAGGACGCGGACCGGCATCACGGTGGCGCCGTAGGCGATCCCGGTCAGCGCGCGCCCGTTGTCCACGCGCTCGGCCACGACGCCGGCCACGAAGGTGCCGTGGCCGTTCTCGTCGTCGGGGAAGCGGTCGCCGTCCACGAAGTCGTAGCCCCGGGCGAAGCGCGTCCCGACGAAGTCGGGCGAGCGCCGAAAGCGCCGCGTGGTGCGGTAGGCCGCGCCGGTGTCCAGGATGGCCACGGTCACGCCGCGCCCGCCGGGACGCCCGGCGGCCATCAGGTTCAGCCACGCGTCGGGCGCGTTGATGCCCACGGGGGCGAGGAAGTTCCACTGGATCCGCTGCCAGTTCCCGCGCCCGCCGCGGCCCGGGTCGTTGGGGATGAAGCCCGCCGTGCGGGCGATGTGGTTGGGGACGGCGTAGCGCACGCCGGGCGCCCGCGACAGCTTGCGCGCGCCCTCGCGGACCGTCGTGCCGGGCGGCAGCCGGACGACCGCCGGCTCCGGCTTGCCCTCCACCTGCACCACCACCTCGCCCGGGACGTAGGCGGGCGGGGCGGCGGGGGCTCCCGCGGGCGCCGCCGCGAGAGCGGCGAGCGACAGCGGTATGGCGAGGCGACGGCGCATGGCGCGGGTTAAGACATGATCGGGCACCCGAAGTTTCCCTCTCAACCCGGAATCCCCCGCTGAGCTCACGCTTCTTTCCGCGCGACGAGTACTTCATGCGCCTGGCGCTGCGCGAGGCCGAGCGGGCGCTCGAGCACGGGGACGTTCCGATCGGTGCGGTGGTGGTGCACGATGGAGAGGTCATCGGCGTCGGAGCCAACGAACGCGAGCTGCGCGGCGACCCGACGGCGCACGCCGAGGTCCTGGCGCTGCGCGAGGCGTCGGCGCGGCGGGGCAGCTGGCGGCTGCTGGACTGCGTCCTGTACGTGACGCTGGAGCCCTGCGCGATGTGCGCGGGCGCGATCGTCCTGGCCCGCGTCCCGCGCGTCGTCTACGGCGCCACCGACCCCAAGGCGGGGATGGCCGGAAGCGTCCTCGACGTCCTCGGCGAGCCGCGGCTCAACCACCGCCCCGAGGTCGCCCCCGGCCTGCTGGCCGCCGAGAGCGCCGAGCTCCTGCGCAGCTTCTTCGCCTCGCGGCGCTAGGCTGTCTCGTCCGCATTCCCGGAGGGGTGCCGGAGTGGTTGAACGGGGCGGTCTCGAAAACCGTTGGGGGCCGTTTGGTCCCTCGTGGGTTCGAATCCCACCCCCTCCGCTGCAGAGCCTGTCGCGACGGACGCCTCAGCGGCATCTGGCAGGTCCGACGATTCGAAACACGGTCACGTGGTCGCCGGCCCGGATCGTCTCTGTAGCGGTCGAGAGAGACCGCGTCCAGCGCTCCTGCACCGGCGGTCGCGCGTCCGGCTCGAGCGGAAACCGGACCGGCGTGGTGACCACGTAGTCGAGCCGCAACTCGGCGATGGCGCGCGCCCACTCCCCGCAGCTGCGGATCGGGCGCACCTCGCGGCCGTTGCCGCGGGTGCGATGCAGGTATCGGACACGGTTGGACACGTCGACGCCGTAGAGGGGATATTGCATCTCGGTGCCGATCAACCCGATGCGCGCGCCACGCACGCCGCGCGCCCAGGCGAAGACGGCGCGCAGGGGCGCGTCCGAGCGGTAGCCCTGGACCAACACCTTCCCGGTGTCGGCATAGCGCCGGTCCAGGTAGCGCTCGTGGACGCGGTACCCCATCCCCACCGCGGCGACGGCGAGGCCGGTGAGCGCGACCGGCGCCAGCCGGCGCGCGCGACTCGGCCAAGCAATGACGGCCAGCGCGAGGCCGACGGCCACCGCTGCCGCGCCCGCGGCCACGGCAGCGCGTGGGACCGACGTCAGCGCCAGGTCCCGCCCGGTCTGGCTGGTCGCGAAGAGGCCGAACAGCAACGCCGCGACGGCGCGCTGACGGCCCACCGATCCGAGGGCGGGCAGGAGGGTCAGCACCAGCAGCCCCAGGGTCAAGGTTGGGATGCCGTGCCGCAGGTTCCAGGGGAAGAAGCTCCCCGACATCGGGGTCAGCACGTATGCCGCGAAGGAAACGAGGCCCACGGCCGCCAGCACGCGCACGACCGGCCGCTCCCGTGCCATCAGTCCCGCCATCAGCCCCAGCCCGGCGACGGCCAGGAGCGCCCACCAGGCGGGGCCGAGCCCGTCGCGAAGCCCGGCGCGAACCGCCCCGAGTACGGCCTCGTCGGCCAACAGGTGCACCAGCGTGCTGTCGAAGCCGCCCTGCGGCACCCGCAGCTCGGGCGCGTCGTAGGTGGCCGGCAGCGTCAAGTCGCCGACTCCAATTTTCAGCCACGGCAGCGGGTTGCCCGTCGCGATCAGGTTGCGCACGTACCAGACCCCCCCGGTGATGGGAACGACCACACCCCATGCGAGGGTGACGCGCCGGCGCGTCCCTGCGGTACTCAGCGCGAGGACTCCGGCGAACAGGGCCACCACCGGCGCCAGCATCGAGAGCTTCGTCCCCACCGCCAGCCCCGCGGGCAGCGCCGCGAGCCCGAATGTCCGCGCGTCGCGCGAGCCGTCCGCGACGATGGCCCCTGCCGCCAGGAAGAGCGCCAGGCCCACGACGTCGTTCGCCGGGTCGCCCGACTGAAGCGACATGTGGTAGCCGCCCACGGCCACGCACGCGGCCAGGAGCGCCGTGGCCGGCGTCCCGAAGCGCCGCCCGACGCACCACGCCGCCAGCAGGACCAGGCCGAGCCAAGCCAGGTTGATCAGCGGGGAGAGGGTGTCGTGCCCGAGGAGCAGCAGCGGCACCGCGTGCAGCAGCTCGGCGTTGGCGGGATAGAACGCGGTCAGGCTGTCCGGTTGGGTCCGGTCCAGCGCATGGAGGGAGCCGTCCTGGACGAACCGGGCGGCGTAGGGCATGTGGTACCAGAGGGTGTCCGGGTTGGGCATCCCGTGCCCGAACGCATCCCGCACCCGGGCGAGCCAGTCCACCGCGACAACCGAGCCCGCCGCGGCGGCCCCGAGGACGACCCAGCGGTCGAGCGGGCGGCCGTCGTCGCTCCGAGACGGGACCCGGCCCGCG
>DATLOP010000168.1:0-2756 GCA_035536255.1 Solirubrobacteraceae bacterium | reverse complement strand
GCGCGTCGCCCTCGCCCGCGCGCTCGGCCGCCGGCCCGCGGTGCTGCTCCTCGACGAGCCGCTGGCGTCGCTGGACACCCGGGCCCGCGTCGGCGCCGCGTCGCTGCTGGCCACGACGCTGCGCGAGACGGCGATCCCCACCGTCCTCGTCACCCACGACTTCGCCGAGGCGGCCCAGCTGGCCGACGAGATCGCCGTGATCGACGGGGGCCGCGTCGTGCAGACCGGGAGCGCCAGCGAGCTCGCCGCGTCGCCGGCGTCGGCGTTCGTGGCGGACTTCACCGGGGCGGTCGTGCTCACCGGGACGGCCGACGGGACCCGGGTCAGGCTGGACCGCGGCGGGGACCTCGTGACGACCGTCGCGGCCGCGGGCCCGGTCGCGGTGACGATCCACCCCTGGGACATCGCGCTGGACACGCCGGACGCGGCGGGCTCGGGATCGGCCAGCAACCGTCTGGCGGCTCAGGTCACCTCGGTCACCGCGATCGGCAACCGCGTCCGCGTCGGGCTCTCGGCCGGTCAGCCGCTGGTTGCCGAGGTCACCCCCAACGCCGTGGACCGTCTCCACCTGGCGCCGGGCGCGGAGGTGGTGGCCGTGTTCAAGGCCGCGGCCACGCGGGTCGTGCCGGGCTAGGCGCTCGCCGGAGTCACCGCGCGCGGGCCCTCGTGGACCTTGCGGTGCGGGTCCTCGCGGTTGGCCCGGCGCACCGCCTCCACGTCGCCGTGGTAGTCGCCGCGGCCGGTGGGGTCGGACATGGCCAGCGACCCCAGCTCGAACAGCGCCAGGGCGACGTGCGGGACCCACTCCCGGCGGCCCTTGCGCCACTGGCCGGTCACGAGCGGCGTCGCCGCCAGCGCCAGCGCGCCCGCGGCGTCGAGCGCCAGGTGCGCCTTGTAGGGCAGCGCCTTGACCACCCCGAGCGGGTAGTCCGTGACCGTGCTGTAGCCGGCGTGGATGGCGCCGGCCCGACGGATCTGACCCTCGGCGCGCGTCCCCTTGATCCCGGCGAGACGGGGGAAGGCGGTGGTCAGCAGGGCGCCGACGGCGTAGTCGGTGACGCCGTGGAGGGTCGAGTCGATGGGTCGCGGAAGCAGGGGCATGACGGTCCGTCCTCTCAGGGCGTGAGCACGACCTTCACGCACTCGTCCTGCTTGTGCTTGAAGATCTCGTAGGCGTCGGGGGCGGTGTCCAGGTCGAGCCGGTGCGTGACCACGAAGCTGGGGTCGATGTCGCCCTTTCGGATGTGCTCGTAGAGCGGCCGCAGGTAGCGCTGCACGTGGCACTGGCCGGTCTTCAGGGTCAGGCCCTTGTTCATGAACGCGCCGGTGGGGAACTTGTCCATCACCCCGCCGTAGGCGCCCATCACCGACACGATCCCGCCCGGCCGGCAGGCCAGGATCGCGTCGCGCAGAGCGTGCCCCCGGTCGGTCTCGGCCCGCCCGGCCTGCTTGACCCGCTCCACGGCGTGCATCGCCGGGTGGCCGTGGGAGGCCTCGAGCCCGACCGCGTCGATCACCGCGTCGGGCCCGCGCCCGCCGGTCAGCACCTTGAGCTGCTCGACCACGTCGGGGTCCTCCCCGAAGTCGATCCGGTCGGTGGCGCCCGCCTTGTTGACGGCCATGTCCAGGCGGTAGCCGCAGTCGTCGACGGCGATCACCCGCTCGGCGCCCAGCATCACCGCGCTGGCGATGGCGAACTGGCCCACCGGGCCGGCGCCGAAGACGGCGATGCACTCGCCGCCTGCGATCTCGCAGAGCTCGGCGCCCATGTAGCCCGTGGGGAAGATGTCGGACAGGAACAGCACCTGCTCGTCGGTCAGGTCGTCCTCGATCTTGAACGGGCCCACGTCGGCGTAGGGGACGCGCGCGTACTCGGCCTGGCCCCCGGCGTAGCCGCCGGTGATGTGCGAGTAGCCGAAGATCCCCGCCGCGGCGTGGCCGAACAGCTTCTCGGCGATCCCGGCGTTGGGGTTGGAGTTCTCGCACACCGAGTACAGCTCGTGCTGGCACGACCAGCAGTTGCCGCAGGCGATGGGGAACGGCACGACGACGCGGTCGCCCACCTCGAGGTTGCCCACGCCCTTGCCGGTCTCCACGACCTCGCCCATGAACTCGTGGCCGAGGATGTCGCCGCGCTTCATCGTCGGGACGTAGCCGTCGTAGAGGTGCAGGTCCGACCCGCAGATCGCCGTCGAGCTGATCTTCACGATGGCGTCGCGGTCGTTGAGGATCTTGGGGTCCGGGACGTTCTCGACCTGGACCGTGTTGCGTCCCGACCAGACGGTGGCGCGCATCACACCTCCAGCGGCTGCGCCGGGCGCTGCTTGAGCTTGCGCGCGGCCAACTCGCCCTCGGGCGTGCCCTCGGAGCGCGCGACCTCGCCCGTCTCGACGCGCTGCTTGAAGCGCCGCAGGTCGTCCTTGACCTTGGCCAGCGGCTCGGAGCCCAGGAGCTTGAGGACGGCCTCACCCAGACGGCCGCCGGGCGTCGCCCGGTCGAGGTCGACGTGGATCTCGGTGCCGCGGTCGCCGGGGGCGCGGCGAAACGACACGGCGGCGTCCGCCTCGTCGACGTACTCGGGGCGGTACCCGGGGCTGCTCCATAGGCGCTCGACCTCGTCGCGCGGGCGGTTCACGGTTATCGCGGCGCGGTCGGCCATGCGACCGGTCTCACCCGCGGTCCGGCCCGGGAAACACGCAAATAGAGTGGCGGCGATGCTCGAGGCGAGCCGCAGGGCGATCCTGGCCCGGTTGGAC
>DATLOP010000167.1:0-9229 GCA_035536255.1 Solirubrobacteraceae bacterium | reverse complement strand
CGTGGCGGCGGTCCCGGTGGGGGCGGCGGCCGTGGCGGCGGTGGCGGCGGCGGTCGTGGCGGCGGCGGTCGCGGTCCCGGCGGTCCCGGCGGTCCCGGCGGCGGCGGCGGTGGTGGCCGTGGTGGTGGCGGCGGCGGCGGGCCGCGTCCCGGCGGAGGTGGCCGCTGATGCTGTCCCCCAAGCGCGTCAAGCACCGCAAGCAGCACCGCGGCCGGATGGCCGGCAACTCGCGAGGCCAGACCAACGTGCAGTTCGGCGACTACGGGCTCAAGGCGATCGAGCGCGGCTGGATCACCAACCGCCAGATCGAGGCCGCCCGCATCGCCATGACCCGCAAGATCAAGCGCGGTGGCAAGGTCTGGATCAACCTGTACCCGGACAAGCCGTTCACCCAGAAGCCCGCCGAGACCCGCATGGGCTCGGGCAAGGGCAACCCCGAGGGCTGGGTCGCGGTGGTCAAGCCGGGCCGCGTCATGTTCGAGCTGGCCGGGGTGCCCGAGGACCTGGCCCGCGAGGCGATGCGCCTGGCCGGCCACAAGCTGCCCGTGAAGACCAAGTTCGTCGCGCGGGAGGGGCAGTTCTGATGACGCGCCCCGGCGAGGTCCGCGAGATGACCGACGACACGCTGGCCGACCACATCCGCACGACGCGGCAGGAGGTGTTCGGGCTGCGCTTCCGCCACGCCACCGGCGAGCTGGAGAACACCGCCGGGCTGCGCGCCGCCAAGCGCGAGCTGGCCCGCTCCCTGACCATCGCGCGCGAGCGCGGACTAGACATCGACCGAGAGCTGAGCAGAGCCGACTGATGGCCGACGAAGAGAACAACGAGACAACCGAAGAGACCCCGGACACGCCGGCCGAAGAGGCCGCGCCCGAGGCCGACGCCGCTCCGGCGGAGGAGGCCGCTCCGGCGGAGGAGGAGGCCGCGCCCGAGGCTGAGGCCGCTCCGGAAGAGGAGGCCGCCCCCGAGGCTGAGGCCGCTCCGGAAGAGGAGGCCGCGCCGGCGGAGGAGGCGGCGCCCGAGGCTGAGGCCGCTCCGGAAGAGGAGGCCGCGCCGGAGGAGGAGGCTGCGCCCGAGGCGGAGGCCGCTCCGGCTGACGACGCGGCGCCGTCCGAGCCCGCGGAGGTGCTTTCGCCGAAGGCCGCGCGCAAGCGGGCCCGGGGGCAGCACACCGAGGACCGGCCGCAGCGGGCGCCGGAGGACCGGCAGGCCGAGCGTCGTGCGCAGAAGGCGGCCAAAGCCGCCGAGCGCCGCCGCTACCGGGTCAAGTCGCGCGAGAAGGCGCGGGCGCGGCGGGCCGAGTCACCGGCCCCCGAGGCGCCGCCGCCGGTCGAGCGTCCGCACGGGCGGCCCAAGGTCCGCCAGGGCGTCGTGGTCTCCGACCGCGCCGACAAGACGATCACCGTCCGCGTCGACGTCGCGCGCCGTCACCGCCGCTACGACAAGGTCATCCGCAGCAGCTCGACCCTGCACGCCCACGACGAGAGCAACGACGCCAACATCGGCGACACGGTCCGCGTGATCGAGAGCCGCCCGCTGAGCCGCACCAAGCGCTGGCGCCTCGTCGAGGTCCTGGAGCGCGCCAAGTGATCCAGAACGAGTCCCGCCTGCGCGTGGCCGACAACACCGGCGCCCGCGAGATCCTGTGCATCCGCGTCCGCGGCGGCAGCCGCCGGCGCTACGCCGGCGTGGGCGACGTCATCACCGCCACGGTCAAGCAGGCCAACCCCCAGGGGTCGGTCAAGAAGGGCGAGGTCGTCAAGGCCGTGGTGGTGCGCACGCGCAAGGAGTTCGGGCGCGACGACGGGACCTACATCGCCTTCGACGAGAACGCCGCCGTGCTCATCGACGACCAGGACAACCCGCGCGGCACCCGCATCTTCGGCCCCGTGGCCCGCGAGCTGCGCGACCGCAACTTCATGAAGATCATCTCCCTCGCCCCCGAGGTGCTCTGACGCCATGTCCGCCCGCCCCAAGATCCGCAAGGACGACAACGTGATCGTGATCGGCGGCAAGGACCGCGGCAAGACCGGCCGCGTCCTGCGCGTCGACCCCAAACGCCAGAAGGTCTTCGTCGAGGGCCTGAACATCGTGAAAAGGCACATGCGCCCCCAGCAGGTCCAGGGCGCCCAGCGCGCCGAGCAGGTCGGCGGCGTGGTCGAGAAGGAGGGGCCGATCCACATCTCCAACGTCGCTCTGCTCGACCCCAAGGAGGAGGGCAAGCCCACGCGCGTGAAGGTGGAGCGCGACGAGAGCGGCACCCGCCGCCGCGTGGCCAAGCGCTCCGGAGCGAGGATCGACTGATGGCTCAGGCACGCCTCAAGGAGCGCTACGAGCAGGAGATCCGGCCGGAGCTGGTCAAGCGGTTCAAGTACTCGACGCCGATGCAGGCGCCGCGCATCGAGAAGATCGTGGTGAACATGGGCATCGGCGACGCCAAGCAGGACTCCAACATGCTGGAGGCCGCCCAGGAGCAGCTGGCGACGATCGCCGGCCAGAAGCCCAACGTCCGCGCCGCCCGCAAGTCGATCGCAAACTTCAAGCTGCGCGAGGGGATGCCGGTCGGCGTCGCCGCGACGCTGCGCCGCGAGCGCGCGTACGAGTTCCTGGACCGCCTGATGTCCGTCGCCATCCCCCGGATCCGCGACTTCCGCGGTCTGAACCCGCGCTCGTTCGACGGCCGCGGCAACTACACCATCGGGATCCGCGAGCAGATCATCTTCCCCGAGATCGACTACGACTCGATCGACCAGGTCCGCGGCCTCGACGTCACGATCGCGACGACCGCGCAGACCGACGAGGAGGCCTTCGCGCTGCTCGAGGCCTTCGGCATGCCATTCTCCAAGGAGGGACGTCCCGGCGGCCCGGACGCCGAGGAGGCGGAGGCCGCCGAGGAGGAGCGCCGCAAGGAGGAGGCCCGCCAGCGGGCCGAGGCCGAGCAGGCGGCGCTCGAGCAGCTCAAGGAGGAGAACCCCGAGGCCTACGCCAAGCCCGAGCCGGAGACCCCGGTTGAGGGCGAGGAGGGCGAGGCCGCGGCCGGCGACGCCGGCGGCGCCGCCGAGACAGATTCCCCGGAAGAGAGACAGGAGTAGATGGCCAAGACCTCACAGCGCGTCAAGCAGGCGCGCCCCCCGAAGTTCAAGACCCGCGGCTACACGCGCTGCCGGCGCTGCGGCCGCGCCCGCGCGGTGTACCGCAAGTTCGGCGTGTGCCGGATCTGCCTGCGCGAGCTCGCCCACGAGGGCTACGTCCCGGGGATGACCAAGAGCAGCTGGTAAGGACACGATGAGCCAGACCGACCCCACTGCCGACTTCCTGACGCGCATCCGCAACGGCCTGCAGGCCCAGCACGACGCCGTCGAGGTGCCGTCTTCCAGCCTGGCCAAGGAGATCGCGCGCATCCTCAAGGAGCAGGGCTACATCGAGAGCTTCGAGGTCCAGCCGCCCGAGCCCCGCCGCGCCGGCGAGCGCGTCCGCGTCGGGCTGCGCTACACCGAGGACCGCAAGCCCGTCATCTCCGGCCTGCGCCGCGTGTCGCGCCCGGGCCGGCGCACCTACGTCGATGCGCGCCACATCCCCAAGGTCCAGGGCGGGATGGGCACGACGATCATCTCCACGTCCCAGGGCGTGATGACCGGCCACGACGCCCGCCGCAAGGGCATCGGCGGCGAGCTCGTCGCCGAGGTGTGGTGAAGGCGCGATGAGCCGGATCGGCAAGCAGCCCATCCCCGTCCCCACCGGCGTGACCGTGGCCATCGAGCCCGGCGTCGTGCGGGTCAACGGGCCCAAGGGCGAGCTCCAGGAGCGCATCCACCGCGACATCACGGTGGCGCACGAGGACGAGCGGCTCGTCGTCACCCGTCCCACGGACCGCGGCGAGCACCGCGCCCTGCACGGGCTGACCCGCTCGCTGGTGGCCAACATGGTCACCGGCGTCACCGACGGCTACGCCAAGACGCTGGAGATCCAGGGCGTCGGCTACCGCGCCCAGAAGAAGGGAAACGACCTTGAGCTCAGCCTCGGCTACAGCCACCCCGTGTCGGTGAAGGCGCCGCAGGGCATCGAGTTCGAGGTGCCCCAGCCCACGCGCGTGATCGTGCGCGGCATCTCCAAGCAGCTGGTCGGCGAGGTCGCGGCCAACATCCGCAAGCAGCGCCCGCCGGAGCCCTACAAGGGCAAGGGCATCCGCTACGAGGGCGAGTACGTGGCGCGGAAGGTCGGCAAGCGCGCATGAGCGTGAAGACGAAGCCCCAGCAGCGCCTGCGCCGCCGCCGCCGGGTGCGCGCCAAGGTGCGCGGGAGCGCCGCGCGCCCGCGGCTGGCCGTGTTCCGCTCCAACCGCGGGATCTCCGCCCAGCTCATCGACGACGACGCCGGCGTCACCCTGGCCGCCGTGACGTGGACCGAGGACCCGCTCAAGGGGCTGGACCGCATGGAGCAGGCGACCAAGGCCGGCGGCCTGCTGGCCGAGCGCGCCAAGGCGGCCGGCCTGGAGCGCGCGGTGTTCGACCGCGGCGGCTACCGCTACCACGGCCGCGTCAAGGCCCTGGCCGACGGCGCCCGCGAGGGAGGCCTGGCCCTGTGACTCGCTACCCTCCGCCGCCATGGCAGTAGACCGATCCACCGGCCCCCAGGGCCTGGACCTCCAGGAGCGCGTGGTCGAGATCAACCGCGTCGCGAAGGTCGTCAAGGGCGGCCGGCGCTTCTCGTTCACCGCGCTGGTCGTGGTGGGCGACGAGAACGGCACGGTCGGCGTGGGCTACGGGAAGGCCAACGAGGTCCCGGTGGCGATCCAGAAGGGCGTCGAGCGGGCCAAGAAGAGCCTGTTCCGCGTCCCCATGCACGGCTCCACGATCACCCACCGCACGGTCGGACGCTTCGGCTCGGGCCAGGTCCTCCTCAAGCCGGCCTCGCCCGGTACCGGCGTCATCGCCGGCGGCGGCGTGCGGGCGGTGCTCGAGCTGGCCGGGATCCACGACATCCTCTCCAAGAGCCTGGGCTCGCAGAACCCGATCAACCTGGTCAAGGCCACGGTGGCCGGGCTGCAGTCCCTGCGCACCCCCGACGAGGTGGCCAAGCTGCGCGGGCTGAGCATCGACGAGGTGCTCGGGCTCGACTCCAAGGAGAAGGAGACCGCCGAGGTCGAGGCATGAGCAAGGTGCGCATCACGCAGCGCCGCTCGGCCAACGGGGCCAACGCCCGCCAGCGCGACACGCTGCGCTCGCTGGGGCTGCGCAAGATCAACCAGACGGTCGAGAAGGAGGACTCCCCGCAGCTGCGGGGCATGGTCCACGCCGTCCGGCACCTGGTGGCGGTCGATGACTGAGCGCGTCGGGCTGCACAACCTCAAGCCGGCCAAGGGTTCGCGCAAGCCGCGCAAGCGCGTGGGGCGCGGCGAGGGCTCGGGCACCGGCAAGACGTCCGGGCGCGGGCAGAAGGGCGCGGGCTCGCGGTCGGGGTCCAAGATGCGCGTGAACTTCGAGGGCGGGCAGAACCCGATCCACATGCGGATGCGCAAGCTGCGCGGTCCGCACATGAAGAAGTCGATGCCGTTCGAGCCCTTCCGCACGCACACGCAGCCGGTCAACCTGGCCGACCTGGAGGCGCGCTTCGACAAGGGCGCCGAGGTCACGCCCGACGCCCTGCGCGAGAAGGGCCTGGCCAAGAAGCGCGACGTCCCGGTCAAGATCCTGGCCCGCGGCGAGCTGTCCAAGGCGCTCACCGTCCACGCTCATGGGTTCAGCGCCGCGGCGCGCGAGCGCATCGAGGCGGCGGGCGGGACCTGCCAGCTCATCGAGGGGTAACCGCCCGCGATGCTGCGCACGATCTTCAGCGCCTTCACGGTCCCCGAGATCCGCCGCAAGCTGGCCTTCACGGCGGCGATGCTGGCGCTCTACCGCTTCGGGTCGCACATCCCCGTGCCGGGGATCGACACCCAGGCCGTCGAGGACATCCAGGACAACTTCTCGGGCTCGAACATCCTCGGGTTCCTCAACCTGTTCTCGGGCGGAGGCCTGCAGCGGGTGGCGATCTTCGCGCTGGGGATCATGCCCTACATCACGGCCTCGATCATCCTGCAGCTCCTCACGGTCGTGGTGCCCACGCTGGAGAAGCTCCAGAAGGAGGGCGAGGTCGGCCAGGCGCGCATCACGCAGTACACGCGCTACCTCACCGTCGGCCTGGCGCTCGGCCAGTCGGTCGGCTACGTCTTCCTCTTCCGCTCCTTCGGCCAGAGCGCGGGCAGCCCGGTGGTGGAGAACTTCAACGGGCCGACGGTCTTCATGATCGTCATCTCGCTGACCGCGGGGACCGTCCTGCTGATGTGGCTGGGCGAGCTGATCACCCAGCGCGGCATCGGCAACGGGATCTCGCTGATGATCTTCGCCTCGATCGCCGCCGGCATCCCCAACGGCGTGGCGGCGTGGTGGCAGAGCCCCGACCAGGTCTTCCAGGTGATCATGCCCTTCCTCGCGCTGGCGATCATCGCGGCGATCGTCTTCGTCCAGGAGGGCCAGCGACGGATACCCGTGCAGTACGCCAAGCGGGTGATCGGCCGGCGAATGTCGGGCGGCGGGCAGACCTACCTGCCCCTGCGCGTGAACATGGCCGGCGTGATCCCGGTCATCTTCGCCGCCTCGATCATGGCCTTCCCGCCCACCATCGGCCAGCTCATCAACACGCCGTGGGCCCGCGACCTGGCGACGCTGTTCAGCCCCAACGGCTGGGCCTACATCGTGGGCGAGACCATCTTCATCATCCTGTTCACCTACTTCTACACCGCGGTCACGTTCAATCCCGTGGACCAGGCGGACAACCTCAAGAAGTACGGGGGGTTCATACCGGGGGTGAGACCGGGCCGGCCAACGGCCGAGTTCCTCGACCGCATCCTGGCCCGGCTGACGTTCCCCGGGGCGCTGTTCCTGGCCGCGGTGGCCGCGCTGCCCACCATCCTCATCAATCAGACGAGCGCCAACTTCTTCTTCGGCGGGACCTCGATCCTGATCGTCATCGGCGTCGCCCTGGACACGATGAAGCAGCTCGAGGCCCAGCTGATGATGCGCAACTACGAGGGTTTCTTGAAGTAGGCTCGGACCGCCGTGTCGGAGCTCAATCTGATCCTGCTGGGCCCCCCGGGGGCGGGAAAGGGAACCCAGGCGCAGAGGCTGGTGGACGACTTCCGCCTGCCCTACGTCGCCACGGGCGAGATGCTGCGCACCGCCGTGCGCGAGGGCACGCCGCTGGGCCAGGAGGCGGCCAAGTACATGAACAACGGCGACCTGGTGCCCGACGACGTGATCATCGGGCTGGCCGTGGAGCGCCTCCAGCAGGACGACACCAAGGACGGCTTCATCCTCGACGGCTTCCCGCGCACCACCGAGCAGGCCAAGGCCCTGGACGCGGAGCTGGCGCGCGTGGGGCGCGGCCTGACCGCGGCGCTGCTCATCGACACCCCCGACGAGGACGTGATCAAGCGCATCTCGGGCCGGCGCCAGTGCGTCAAGAACGAGCAGCACGTCTACCACGTGGACTTCGACCCGCCCAAGCACGAGGACGTGTGCGACCAGGACGGCGCGCGACTGGTGCAGCGCGACGACGACAAGCCCGACACCGTCCGCCACCGGCTCGAGGTCTACCACGACCAGACGACCCCGGTGATCGGCTACTACGAGGAGCGCGGGCTGCTGCGGCGCTTCGACGGGACGCGCAGCCCGACCGAGGTCCACGACCACATCCGCGCCACGCTTGCCACACTGAAGCTCGAGGAATCGCTGTGATCAACATCAAGACCCCCGAGGAGGTCGAGCGGATGGCCGCGGCCGGCGCCATCCTCGTCAAGACGCTCAACCTGCTGCAGGGCAAGGTCCGCCCCGGCGCCACCACGGCCGACCTCGACTCGGCGGCGGAGAAGTTCATCCGCTCCCAGGGCGCCGAGCCGGCGTTCAAGGGCTACCGCGGCTTCCCCGGCTCGATCTGCGCCTCGCCGAACTCGATGGTCGTCCACGGCATCCCCGGGCCCTACAAGCTCTCGCGCGGGGACATCCTGTCCGTCGACGTCGGGGTCGTGTACGAGGGCTGGGTGGCCGACGCCGCGCGGACGTTCGCGGTGGGCCCGGTCTCGCCGATCGCCACGCGCCTGCTGCGCGCCACCGAGGGCGCGCTGTTCGCCGCCGTCGAGCAGTGCCGCCCCGGCAACCGGCTGGGCGACGTCTCGCACGCCGTCCAGACCCACGTGGAGGCCGAGGGCTTCTCGATCGTCCGCTCGCTGGTCGGGCACGGCATCGGCCGCGAGATGCACGAGGACCCCCAGATCCCCAACTTCGGCGAGCCCGGCCGCGGCCCGGAGCTGGAGGAGGGGATGGTCCTGGCCGTCGAGCCGATGGTCACCGCCGGGCGCCACTCCGTGCGGATGGGGGACGACCACTGGGCGATCTACTCCCAGGACGGATCGCTCGCCGCCCACTTCGAATTCACCGTCGCCGTGACCGCCGAGGGGCCCCGGATCCTCACCCCCTGGCACGAGGCGGCCGACCGAGCCGCTGCGTAGCGCTTTGCTACCATGCCGGGTCGCGCTCTTCGGGGCGTGTTTCGTGTTGCAGGCAGTTTCCGCGACGTGGTAGCGGCCGCCGAACCGGCGGCCAGAGCCTCGGCGCCGGACTATTCGAAGGGGATCATGAAGGTACGACCGTCGGTCAAGCCCATGTGCGAGAAGTGCAAGATCATCCGCCGCCACGGCGCGGTCCTCGTGATCTGCCAGAACCCCCGTCACAAGCAGCGGCAGGGCTGACGGGGTAGCGGCATGGCACGCATCGCCGGAGTCAACATCCCCCTGAACAAGCGCGTCGAGGTCGGCCTGACCTACGTCTTCGGCATCGGCCGCTCCACGAGCAACCAGCTTCTGGCCCAGGTCGGCGTCGAGCCCGACCGCAAGGTCCGCGACCTGACCGAGGACGAGGTCGTCAAGCTGCGCGACGCCGTCGAGAACCTGACCGTCGAGGGCGACCTGCGCCGCGAGCGCTCGCAGAACGTCAAGCGCCTGATGGAGATCGGCTGCTACCGCGGCCTGCGCCACCGCCGCGGCATGCCCGTGCGCGGCCAGCGCACCAAGACCAACGCCCGCACCCGCAAGGGTCCGCGGCGAATGTCCATCGCCGGCAAGAAGAAGGCGACCAAGAAGTGAGCCCCGCACCCAAGCGCCCCCAGCGCAGCGGACGCCGCCGCGTCAAGAAGAA
>DATLOP010000166.1:0-3770 GCA_035536255.1 Solirubrobacteraceae bacterium | reverse complement strand
GCCATGCTGGCCGTCGCGGCGACGGTGCCCGGCGGAGTTTTCGTGTTCCAGGCCGCCCTGTCGGTGTACTCCGTGATCGGCGCGCTCGGCGCCAGAGCGGTTACCGTGGCCGCGCTGCCCGGGATGAGCGCGGCGGCCAGGAATGGTGTAGCCGGACCGCTCGGCGCGGCCTGGCGGCAAGCGCTGAACTACAGCGTGACGGCCAGCCTGCCCGCCCTGTGCCTGCTGCTCGCCTTCGCCGGCCCGGTGGCGTCCACCCTGGCCAACGGCGAGCTGCACGACCCCAGAATTGTGAGCTGGCTGACCGCCTGCCTCACGGTGCTCGCTGTCTCTCAGTTCGCCAACGCGGGCTACGAGGTGGCCCGACAGACACTGTTCGCCCGACTGGACACTAGCGGGCCACGCCGTGCCAGCACCGCCATGATGGCGGTCCGCATCGTAGTCGCGTTCAGTGCGCTGCTGTTGCTGGCGGACGGCGACCGGCTGGTCGGGCTGTGCTGTGCGGTGCTGCTCGGCGATGTGACGGCAGCCGTGATCGGACTGTCCATGGTGCGCGCCGCGATTCGCCCGGAGCGGATGGTCGACCTGCGCAGGTTGGCCGTCATCGGGGCGTCCACCTTGGCGATGCTGCCGGCGTCCGCGCTCGGCTCATGGATGGTCGGGCACATGGTGCGGGCTCGGGTGCCGCAGGTGATGACGGGTCTCTTCATGGGTTCGGTGGCGCTGGTCTGCTTCGGCCTGGTGTTCGCGGTGCTCACCGGCAAGCTGCCGACGCTCATCGCCAGGGTGCGGTCCCGGCTACCGGGTTGAGCCGAGACCGCGCGCGTCTTCGCGGGGGGTGGAAGGCGGACGTGATGACCGCGTCGCGGTTGTCCGCGTAGAGCTCCTCGGCGCCCTCCGCAGGCAGGCGCGCGCACCACCAGTCCACCGAGTTGGCGGCCATCAGGTCGATGCCGGCGACCTCCTCGATCGCCCGCGCGCAGCTGACCGGGTCGAGTTCCAGGCCACCGAGCGAGCGCGGCGTGAGCATCCGGAAGAGCCCGGCGCCGGCGAGCGCGTCGAGGACCGGCTTCGGGAGCCGTCGCGCGGCCTCGGCCTCCTTGACATGGGCCCGGATCACCGGTGCGGCGGTGTCGATCCCGGCCCGGACGGCGTCGTCCATCGCGATGTGCACCGCGCTCACCGGCCCGCCGCGACGGTGGCCGCCCGCGCACCTTCGGAGCGCCCTCGTCGATCGCCCGCAGCGTCGCCTCGTCCCACTCGCCGCAGCAGTAGAAGCGGTGCTCGGCGATCCGCCCGCGGTCGAGGCGGAAGATGTTCGCCTGCCGGAACGCCTCCTCCGCGCCAGCGGATCCGGCCCGCGCCTCGAGGTCCACGACGGCGCCGTCCGGGGTCGGGTGGACCTGGCACTCCGCGACACGCCAGGGGTGCCGGCCGGTCCACTCCTCGCGGTACTCGCGCAGGACGCGCTCGGCGCCCTCGTACTGGTAGCGCCAGGCCGGGACGCTCGCGTCGTAGATGACGTCCGGGGTGAGGAACCGCTCCATGCCGTCCCAGTCACCGGTCTGCAGGCCATGGAGGAACGCCGTCACAGCCGGGGGAACCTCGCTCGTCTCGTTCATGAGTGCCTCCTGTGTAGTCGGCGCGGCCGATCCGGGCCGACGCATCAGGGGCGTGAGGCGAGCACTCACAACGTGAGGACTTACAGGGTCCACTCGACCGGCTGCTCGGGGGTGTAGGAGCAGAAGGCGCCGGTGCGGACGGCGTGGGACAGGTGGCGCCCGAGGGCCGGGTGCACCTCCTCGATCCGACGCAGCGCCGCCCGGATCCGCCAGGTCACCGCGGAGCGGGCCCGCTCCACCGGATCGCCCATCCGCCGGGAGCGCCCGCCGAGGCCGTACGCGCCGGCGAGCTGCGCGACGAGCGCGTCCCGCTCGGCCTGGGCCCGCGCGCTGCGTGCGGTGTCGGCGTTCGCCTGGGCCTCGGCAAGGTCGTCGTCGAGCTCCGCGAGGCGTCTGCGGTACGCCGCGCGCGCCGTCTCGTCAAGTACCGGGCCCGCGTCGCTCTGCTCGGCCAGGCCCTCGGGCGCTGCGCGCCGGGGAGCGGCGGGTCCGACGAGGTCAAGGACACGCACCTCGGTCCCGGGCCGGGCGAGCAGCGCGGCGATGTCGCGCAGCCCCCGCGCGTCGCGGATCGTCGCCACCTCGTCGCCGTAGCCGACAGACCAGTGGTCACCCTCGCGCCGGAACAGGCCACGGCGCGCCCCGTCCGCCGCTGCGCGCGGCTCGCCGAGCGCGGCGCAGTCCCGGGCCCGGTGCGCGAGCCCCAGTTCCCGGTAGGTGTCCGCGGCCTCGCGGAGCAGCGGCGTCGCGGCGGCCCGCCCGGCCGCGCCGCCGACCGCGATCCGGGCGGTGGCCCGCTCGCGCAGCGTGTGGGCGACGAGCAGGGCGGACCCGGCGCTGCGGTGGTCGGCCAGTGTGTGGTCGAAGTGCTCGTCGGCGTCCGCGCCGCGGCCGAGGACGGCGGCGAGCCGGCCGAGGTAGTGCGACACCGAGCCGAGGAAGATCGCCGGCCCGTCGACGGCGTACTGCCGCGCGTAGGGCAGCAACCGCGGGTAGACGGCGGCTGCTGCGGGTTCGTGTGCCACCAGTACCGCCGCGGCGGCGACCACGCACAGGGTGGCCAGCCACTCCCCGTGCTCGGGCAGCTCGGCGAAGTCGTGGCCGACGAGCTGGTCGAGCTGCGCCCTGGCCTCGGCGAGGTGCCCGGCCTCCGCGTCGAGGTAGGCGACCCAGGGCCGGGCGCTCGGGAAGCCCTCCGTGACGAACCGCTCGCACAGCGCCCGCGCCTCCGCGGCCCGACCGATCTCGACCAGCCACCAGATCCGCTGGACGTCGACCAGCAGCCCGGCGTTGCGGCTGGCGGCGGCGTTCCCCTGCTCTCGTGCGTCCTGCGCCCACCTCTCGTAGTCCGCAAGCCGCCCCTGCATGAGGGCGCGCAGCGCGCGCCACAGCGGCGCGCACCAGGCGTAGAGCGGCTGGCGCAGCTGCTCGGCGACGTGCGCGAACGCCTCCAGCTCCGCGTCCGCGCCGGGCAGGTCCCCGGACTCGAGAAGCGCGACGAACCGGATCCGGCGGCCGACCAGCTGCATCTCCGGATCGCGGATACCGCGCGCCAGCTCCACGATCTCCGTCGCGTCGGCGAGTCGCTGCCCGACGTGGGAGGGCCCGGCGAGGGCGTCACAGCGCGCGGCCAGTGCCGCGGCGAGGGCACCCGGGTCGTCCACCTCGCGGGCGAGCCACACCGCCTCCTCGGCCAGCGCGAGGCGCCGGTCGGTGGACTCGACGAACGACAGCGCCACGGACAGGCGGGCGAGCACCCGCACGCGCAGCACCGGCTCGGCGGTGCCGAGCACTGCGAGCACCTCGTCGAGCAGGTCGAGCTGCCGGCGGTCGAACAGACGGACCTCGAAGCCGCCCAGCCCTGCACCGAGCCCAAGCGCCGCCCTGGCGAGCTGGTCACCGCGGAGCCGGCGCCGGGCCGACGCGGCCGCCTGCTGCAACGCCTCGGCGGCGGCAGGCCAGTCACCCGCCCGCAGCCGGGACTCCCCGAGCTCGATCAGCACCTCGGCCCGGTCGTCCTCGTCCTCGCCGGACCGCGACCAGGTCTCCAGGGCGCGGGTGAGCAGGCGGGCGGCCTGCTCGTAGGCCAGCCGGTCCCCGGCCTGGCGCGCGGCGCGGCGCGCGTAGGTCCTGCCACGCGCCACGCTA
>DATLOP010000165.1:0-3230 GCA_035536255.1 Solirubrobacteraceae bacterium | reverse complement strand
GGACACCCGGCGCGGAACCATCGGGCCGTGACGACGGGCGGTGGCCGAACGGGCGCTCATGGGGTCTGCTCCTCGGTCAGCTTGCGGGCGACGCGCAGGCGGGCCGACTTCGCTCGCGGGTTGTCCTGGATCTCGGTCTCCGACGCGACGACGCCGCCGCGGCCGCGCAGTTCGGCCTCGGGCTCGCGGCCGCAGATGCAGACCGGGAAGTCGGGTGGGCAGACGCAGCCCTGGGCACGGGCGGCGAGGAACTGCTTGACGCGGCGGTCCTCGAGCGAGTGGAAGGAGATCGCGCCCATCCGCCCCCCCTCGCGCAGCACCGCCCAGGCCAGCGGCAGCGCGCGGTCGAGCTGGTCGAGCTCGTCGTTGACCGCGATGCGGATGGCCTGGAACGTCCGCTTGGCCGGGTGGCCGCCCGCGAACTGGGCCGGGACCGGGATGGCCGACTTCACGGCGTCCACCAGCTCGTGCGTGGTCTCCAGCGGCATCTCGCGGCGGCGCCGAGCGATGGCGCGGGCGATGCGCGGCGCGTAGCGCTCCTCGCCGTACTCGCGCAGCACCCGGGCCAGCCGGCGCTCGTCCCACGTGTTGACGACCTCGGCGGCGGTCAGCTCCTGGTCGGGGTCCATCCGCATGTCGAGCGGCGCGTCGTAGGAGTAGGAGAACCCGCGGTCGCGCGTGTCGACCTGCAGCGAGGACATCCCCAGGTCCAGCGTGACCATGTCGGCGCGCACGCCCTCGTCGCGCAGGCGCTCCAGTCCCTCGGCGAACGGCGCGCGGACGAAGCGGGTCTCGCACGGGACCTCGGCCGCCAGCTCGGCGAACCGCTCCTGCGCGATGGGGTCGCGGTCGATCCCGATCAGCGTCCCGCTCGGGCCCAGGCGCCCGGCGATCAGGCGCGCGTGCCCGCCGCCGCCCACCGTGGCGTCGACGGCCACCTGCCCGGGGCGCGGCTGGAGGAGGTCGATGAGCTCCCCCGCCAGCACCGGGACGTGGATCGCGGTCATGTCAAGGAGCAGGGTCAAGGCTCGCCGTGATGTCGGTGATGCGGCCGGTCAGGCCCTCGTTGTAGTCGCGCCAGGCGTCGCGGGCCCAGACCTCGAGGCACTCGCCCGCGCCGGTGACCACGACGTCGCGGTCCAGCCCGGCGTGCTCGATCAGGAAGGCCGGGATCATCACCCGGCCGGCGGCGTCCAGGTCGGTGTCGTGGGCGTTGGCCGAGAAGAAGCGCCGCAGCTCGCGGGCCTGCGGCGACGCCGGGTTGCGCCCGGCCAGCGCGGCCCGGACCTGGGCGTCGTAGGCGTCCGGCGTCCACAGCGAGACGTTGCGCTCGATCCCCTTGGCGAGGACGACTCCGTCGGAGAGGGCGGCGCGGAAGCGCGAGGGAACCGTCAGGCGGTTCTTGGCGTCGAGGGTGAAGTCGAAGGTGCCGCGGAAGGCCACTGTCGTCCCTGGTGGCGGTTGGGCTTCGAGGACCGAGGTGGCGGAGTGGGAGGAGCCCCGCCACCCCGGTCCAAGACGCTTGCAGCGGGGAAGTTATCCCACTTCGCCCCACTCTGCAACCCTTTCTTCGTCATCTGCCCCACAAAGCTTTAGCGGCGCGCCACTCCCGCGCCCGCGCGCACTGCGCCAGGCGGCCCCGGGGCGTAGGATCACGCGCCGTCCCCGCTCCCGCACCAGGAGGCCCCGCCTTGCCCCGTCCAGCCCCGCATCGCCTCGTCGCCCTCGTACTCGCGCTCGCCGCGCTGGTGGTCGCCGGCTGCGGCGGTGGTGGCGGAGGGGGCGGAGACGAGGGCGCCGACCCGGCCGACGTCGCGCCCCGGAACTCGCTCGTGTGGATCGTCGGCGAGGTCCGCCCGGAGGGCGACCGCAAGGACGCGGTGGACGCGGTGGCCAAGAAGGTCCTCGGCGTCTCGGACCCGGGCCAGCGGATCCAGCAGCTGATCGACAAGTCGATCCGCGAGTCGGGCTCGAAGCTGACCTTCAAGGACGACATCGAGCCGTGGCTCGGCCGGCGCGTCGGCGTCGCGGTGACGAGCCTGGGCTCGGGCGGCAGCGACACCCAGGCCGCGATGATCGTGGCCGCCAAGGACACCGACAAGGCCAAGGACGCCGTCTCCAAGCTGGCCGACGAGGAGAAGCCCAAGGCGGCCAAGCGCGAGTACCAGGGCGTCGAGTACCGGCTGGACGCCGACGACAAGTCGGCGGCCGGCGTGGTCGAGGACTACGTGGTGTTCGGGACCGAGCCCAGCTTCAAGGCCGTGGTCGACGCGTCCAAGGGCGACGGGCTCAGCGACAACCGCCAGTACTCCGAGGCGGCCAAGCGGGGCGAGGGCAAGCTCGGCTTCGCCTTCGTCGACACCCGCGCCCTGGTCGGCGCCCTGGGCGCGTCGGGCCAGATCCCCGGCGGCGGCCAGAGCTTGCAGTCCCTGCTCGGCGCGGCCAACCGGCCCGCCACGGCGACGCTCGAGGCCAGCGCGACCAACGTGACGCTGGAGACGGCCGCCGGCGCGACGCAGCAGGCGCGGACGGCCAAGCCCAACGCGCTCGTGCCCGACCTGCCCGGCAACGCCTGGCTGGCGCTCGGCCTCCCCAACCTGGGTCAGACGATCCGCCAGACGCTGGCGCAGATCAGCAGCGGCGTGGGCGCGGGCCTGGTCGAGACGGCGCAGCAGCAGATCCGCGCCGTCACCGGCCTGGACCTCAACCGCGACATCCTGGCCTCGCTGGGCGAGCTGGCCGTGTTCGCGCAGGGCTCGAGCGTCCTCACCGCGGGCGGCGGGGTCGTCATCCAGACGCCCGACCCGGCGGCGGCGCGGCGGCTGCTGTCCCGCCTCGGCCCGCTGATCCAGCAGCAGGCGCGGGGCGCGGTGCAGGTGGGCGCGGCCAACGTCGCCGGCGCGCGCGGGCTGCGGCTCTCGATCCCGCGGGTCCCGGGGGCGATCAACGCGGTGCTGCGCGGCGACCGCCTCGTGATCGCCTACACCGACGCGGCCACGCGTCAGGCGCTGGCGCCGCAGCGCAAGCTCAGCGACTCGCCCGAGTTCCAGCGGGCGACGCAGTCGCTGGGCGGCGGGCAGCCCGCCCTGTTCCTGGCCTTCGCGCCGCTGGCCCAGGTCGTGGCCGCGGCCAGCCCGGAGAAGGCGCAGCAGATCCGTCAGTACCTGGGCGCGTTCACGACCCTGGCGGCCGGGACGCGGGTCCAGGGCAACGAGCAGATCGGCCGCTTC
>DATLOP010000164.1:0-4798 GCA_035536255.1 Solirubrobacteraceae bacterium | reverse complement strand
CTACCCAACCTGCGCTTCGCGCCCCGCGCCTACGAGAGCGCCGAGGACTCCCCCTTCGCGCGACCGGGCCTGATCTACGAGAACCTCGAGCGCCTCGACGAGCTCGCCGCCCGCTACGCGCAGGGCGACATCGGCGAGAAGGTCTCCGACCTGGCGTTCCGCCTGGGGATGAACTGGCGCGGGGGGATCTCCGAGCGCACCCGCACCCGCTACGGCAAGGAGTACTCGTTCGGCTACGCCGGGCGCACCTGGGAGCTCGGCCCCCACCTGCGCATCGGCTCCGGCCAGGGCGCCGGCGCCATCGCCCGCATCTACCTCGCCCTGCACCCCGGCGACGACGAGGTCCCCCGCGGCGTCATCGTCGGCCACGTCGGCCGCCACCTGCCGGACTCCACGACCTAGGAGCCCCTACAGAGCGCGCGCGTAGATCTCCCGGAAGTCCTCGGCCGTGGTCTCGCGCGGGTTGACGAGCGTGCAGCCGTCGCCCTCCGCGTCCTCGGCCAGCTGCGGGATACCCGACTCCGGGACGCCGACCTCGGACAGGCGGGTCGGGAGGCCCAGGCGCCCCACGGTGTCCCGGACGTGGTCGGCCAGCACGCGGCCGACCTCCTCCCCCGGACCTCCCACCTCCAGGCCGAGCACCTCGTTGACGTCGCGGTAACGGTCGGCGATCTCCTCGCCGCCGGCGGCGTTCCACTCGATCGCCCACGGCAGGTGGATCGCGTTGGCCACCCCGTGGGGGACGTCGTAGTGCGCGCCGCACGGGTGCGAGAGCGAATGGGCGATGCCGATCGCCCCCGAGGACGTCGGCATGATGGCCAGGTTCGCCGCCACCAGCATGTTGCCCCGCGCGTCCTCGTCGGAGGTGTCGGACACCGCCCGCTCGAGGTTGTCGCGGATCAGGCGCAGCGCCATCAGGGAGTAGGCGCCGGCGTGGGGGTTCCACTCGGTGGACACGTAGCCCTCGATCGCGTGCGTCATGGCGTCCATGCCGGTCGCCGCGGCGATGGGCGCGGGCAGCGTGGCCGTCGCGTCCGGGTCGAGGATGGCCAGGCGCGGATACATCGGGAAGTCGGCCACCGTGAACTTCAGGTGGGCCTCGCGGTCCTTGATGACCGCCGCGAAGGAGACCTCCGAGCCGGTGCCGGCCGTCGTGGGGATCGCGGCCAGCGGAGCCAGCTCCTCCGGGCGCCCCATTCCGTCCCCGGCCCGCGGCAGGCCGAAGAAGCCCTCCCACTCGCGCGGCTCGCCGCCGTGGGTGAACACGACGTTGGCCGCCTTGGCGGTGTCCATCACCGAGCCGCCGCCCACGGCCAGGAACGAGTCGGCACCCTCGGACCGGCCCGCCTCGGCGCACGCCTTGACCACGGGCGCGTCGGAGTCCGGCGGCACGCCGTCGTACACGCCCGCCACCTCCAGGCCCCCGTCGCGCACGCCGTCGCACACGCGGTCCACCAGGCCGGTCCCGCGCACCACCTCGTCGGTGACCACCAGCACCCGCGTGGCGCCCTCCTTGGCGAACTCGAAGCCGGCGCCCTCCAGCAGGCCCCGCCCCGCCACGACGCGGGTGGGCGCGACGAACTGCCAGAAGTCCTTGAACGTCAAGCGACCTCTATGAGGTCGGTCCGGCCCTGGCCCTCCAGCTGAGCCTTGTAGCGCGGGAACACCGGCTTGACCAGCGGGACCAGCTTGAGGATCTTGGCCACCGGCCCCTTGGCCTTCATCTGGCCGCGGGCCAGCGCGACGGTCACGTTGACCTTGCCCAGCCAGAAGCGGTGCGCCGTGTCGGCGTCCATGGTCATCGTGACCTCGGGGTCGAGCTGGCTGGGACCGAGGTCCACCTGCCCCGGCTCGCCGTCGAGCATCTTGACGGTGATCGTCGACTCCGGATCGCGGAACCGGTACTGCACGACCGTGTTGGCCTTCTGGAACTTCCCGAACAGCTCGTCGTCCTCGCGCAGGTCCTCGAACAGCTTCCCGATCGTGTCGTAGACCTCTTGCTCGTTCTTGAAGTAGCCCAACTCTGCCCCTCCTCCGTCGTGGACGCCCGGCCGCCAGCCTAGTCACTGCTCGCCGCCCTCGTCGGCGATGACGTGCAGGACCGCGTTGATCAGCGCCAGGTGCGTGAAGGCCTGGGGGAAGTTGCCCAGGTGCCGGCCGCTCGCGGCGTCCAGCTCCTCGGCGTACAGCAGCAGCGGCGAGGCCAGCCCCAGCAGCCGCTCGCACAGCGCCGCCGCGCGCCGCGGCTCGCCGATCTCCGACAGCGCCGAGACGAGCCAGAACGAGCAGATGAGGAACGTCCCCTCCTCGCCGTGCAGCCCGTCGTCGGTCTCCTGCGTGCGGTAGCGCAGCACCAGGCCGTGCTCGGTCAGCCCCTCGGCGACCGCGCGCACGGTGGCCACCACGCGCGCGTCGTCGGCGGGCAGGAAGCGGACCAGGGGAACCAGCAGCGTCGAGGCGTCCAGCGCGTCGGTCTCGTAGTGCTGGCGGAACACGCCGTCGCGCACCGCGTGCTCGAGGACGTCCCGGTGGACCTCCTGCGCCTCCGCCCCCCACGCGCGCGCCCGCTCCTCGTCCCCGCGCAGCCGCGCCAGGCGCGAGGCGCGGTCCAGCGCCACCCAGCACATGAGCTTGGACGACGTGTGGTGGCGCGGCGCCCCCCGGCCCTCCCAGATCCCCTGGTCGGGCTCGCGCCAGGCCCGGGCGGCTCCGTCGGCCTGGTCGCACAGGACCGGCCACAGGTTCTGGGGGATGTAGCCGCTGGACTTCGTGTGCAGGAACACCGAGTCCAGGACCGCCCCGTACACGTCGTTCTGGCGCTGGTCGAAGGCGCCGTTGCCGATCCGCACCGGCCGGGCGCCCTCGTAGCCGGACAGGTGGTCGAGCGTGGTCTCGGCGAGGTCGCGCTCCCCGCCGATCCCGTACATGATCTGCAGCGACCCGTCGTCGTTGCGCACCAGGTCGGCGACGTACTGCATGAAGTCGTCGGCCTCCCAGTCCAGGCCCAGCGCGTGCAGCGCCCACAGGGTGAACGTGGCGTCGCGCATCCACGAGAAGCGGTAGTCCCAGTTGCGCTCGCCGCCCGGGGTCTCGGGCAGCGACGTCGTCAGCGCGGCCACCAGGGCGCCCGTGGGGGCGTAGGTCAGGCCCTTCAGGGTCAGCGCGGAGCGCTGGAGGTGCCCGCGCCAGCGGTGGTCGGGGAAGTCGCCGGACTCCAGCCACGAGCGCCAGAAGTGCGCTGTGCGCGCGATGTGCTCGGTCGCCTGCTGCGCCGTGGCGGGCCCGCCGCGCTCCTCGGTCCACGACAGCGCGACGAAGCACGTCTCGCCCTCCTTGAGCTTGTGGCGCGCGCGCACGCGCTGGCCCTCGACGCCCAGGCGCAGGTCGCTGAGCAGGCGGACGGTCGTGGTGCCGTCGGTGGCGTCCAGGGCGGAGGTCGCCTCGTGCTCGACCTCGGTCCAGGCGGCGTCGCCGCGGGCGTAGTCGAAGCGCGGCTCGCACAGCGCCTCGACCATCACCTCCCCCTGCACGCATGTGACCGTGCGCACCAGCAGGTGGTCGGCCTCGTGGTCGGTCGGCGGACGGGCCTGCGCCGCATCGGGCAGGTCGCCCTCGTGCCACGGGCCGATCGTCAGCGCGTCGTGGACCTCGGCCCAGCCGTGGGGGGTCATCCACGTCGTCTCGAGGACCATCGTGCCCGGCGCGTAGCGGCGCGACACCGGGTGCGCCTCGCCGAACGGGCCGACGCGAAAGCCGCCGCCCCCACGGTCCAGGACCATCGCGAAGATCGACGGCGCGTCGAAGCGCGGGACGCACAGCCACTCCACCGTGCCGTCGGGCGCGATCAGGGCGCCGGTGTGGCAGTCCGACAGGAAGGCGTACTCGGCGATGGGCGGGAACATCGGGCGATGCTACGCGGATCGCGATGCACCGAACTTCGCGACTTCCGGGGACCTGAGCGGTTACAGTCTGGGAGCGAAGGTTCGCGGTGGAAGCATCAGCCCTCCAAGCCCCCGTCGGGCTCGCGCGCATCTCCTTGAGCGCGCCGCTCCTGCGACTGCGCTCCGACGAGCAGCTGGTCGCCCTGTTCCGGGCCGGCAACGACGAGGCCTTCCGCGTCATCCACGACCGCTACGGCCAGCGCCTGTTCTCCTACGCGCGCCAGATGCTCGCGGGCTCGCGCCAGGACGCCGAGGACGCCGTCCAGGACGTGTTCATCCGGGCCTACGCGTCGCTGCGCACGTCCGACCGGCCGATCGCCCTGAAGGCGTGGCTCTACCGCGTGGCGCACAACCGCTGCATCGACCAGCTGCGCCGTCCCCTCCCGCCCCCGGCCGACGTGTTCGACGTCAGCCGCCCGCCGCTCTCGGACCCGCTGTCGGAGGCCGAGCGCCGCGACGACCTGCGCCGGCTCGTCGACGACGTGCGTCGCCTGCCCGAGCAGCAGCGCTCGGTCCTGCTCATGCGCGAGATGGAGGGGCTGTCCTACGCCGACCTGGCCGAGGCGCTGGACGTCAGCGTTCCCGCGATCAAGTCCCTGCTCGTCCGCGCCCGCATGGGCCTGGTCGAGTCGGCCGACGCCCGCGAGACCGCGTGCTCGGAGATCCGCCACGACCTCGCGCTGGCCCACGGCCGCGGGGTTCGCGCCACCGGCCGCGCGCGCCGGCACATGCGCGACTGCGCGGGCTGCCGCGACTACCGGCGCGAGCTGCGCCGCGTCCAGCGCTCGTTCGCCGCGCTGTCCCCCGCGCCGGCCGGCCTGCTCGGCCTCCTGGCCAAGCTGGGGATCGGCGGCGGC
>DATLOP010000163.1:0-2536 GCA_035536255.1 Solirubrobacteraceae bacterium | reverse complement strand
GAGGACGCTCGTCAGGTCGTCGGTCGGGTTCTCGCGGCGCTGGGCGATCAGGTCGGCGCAGCGGCGGAACATCTCTGGGACGTCGCGCTCCATCACCGCCCCGACACCGTCGGGCGAGACGTCCGGGTCCCCGGCGGCCATGATCGAGTTCATCAGCCGCGCCCACTCGGCGTCCTCCTCCGGCGGGATGCCCATGAAGCTGCCGATCACGCGCGACACGACCGGCTGGGCGACGTCGAAGACCAGCTCGCACTCGTCGCGTCCGTCGAGGCTGTCGAGCACGCCGGTGGTGATGGCCCGGATCTCGTCCACGTGCTCGGCGATGCGCTTGGGGGTGAAGCCGCGCTGGAATAGCATCTTCAGCCGGTCGTGCTTGGGCGGGTCCATCCCGATGAACATCGCCTGGACCAGCTCGAGCGGCATGACGGCGTCGGTCAGCGCCGTGACCCCGCCCCGCTCGGACGAGTACGTCTTCCAGTCCATCGAGACCTCGCGGACCTCCTCGGGCCGCGTCACCGACCAGTACCCCGCCTCCTGCGGGTACTCGGTGATCCGCGGCGTCCAGTGCACCGGGCACTCCGCCCGCAGCCGCGCGAACAGCTCGTACGGCGGCCCGTCCTGCCAGAGCTCGCGCTCGGACACCAGCACCTCGTCCAGCGGCCGCCCCCCCGCCTTGGGCTCCGTCGCCATGGGGCGACGATACCCGGCGGCGAGGGCCGTCGCTACTGCTCGCAGCCGATGCCGTCGCCGTCTGCGTCCACCATGCCCCGAGCCACGGCTAGCTCAGGTGCCCGCTGCGGTGGCAGTGGTAGCCGTAGCGGTGGTAGGTGCGATCGCGGTCGCGCTTGCAGAACTGCCCGCGGCGCAGGCACTTCTGTCCCCAGGGGAGGTGGGCGTGGGTGTAGCCGGCGCGGCAGGTGTGCGACGCCTGGGCCTGGGGCGGGGCCGCCGGGGCCGCGGCGACGGGAGCCGCTCCGGTCAGCGAGAGGGCGGCGAGGACGGCGATGTGGCGCTTGCGCAAAGTAGTTGCACCTCGGTCTTGATTCGGGAGCATCGACGGTAGGCGACCGCGTCCGCCGGCGCACCGGGGTTCCCACCCCAGTCTTTGCTCAGGAGTGCCTGAGGGCGAGGCGCGGGGGGCGAGGAGCGCGCGGGGACCGCCTCTGCTGCTCGTCATGCCCGGCCCGAGCCGAGTGCGCTGAGCCAACCGCGGGGCGGCGGCGTGGCGGGTGTCGGTTCGCGGCCTGGTCGTCGCCTACGATTACCCGGACCACGACGATCGGGCGACCGCGCGGGTCGTCACGCTGTGGAGGACGTGAGGCGATGAACATCGACGGACACTACGACCAGGCCGCGGATATCGCGTGGCTGCGGTTGGAGGGCTTCGATCCCGGGGCAGTCGTGTCCGAGGAGACGGAGTTCGGTCTCCGCGATCTCGTCGACGGCCGGGTGGTCGGCCTGGAATTCTGGAACGCCAGCGCTCGGCTCCCGGCGGCTTTGCTTCGCGAGCTGCCCCAGCCGCCGGTCGGGGTCGCGGGCGGTCGCTGATGGCCAACTGGGACGACGACGACTGGGTGGGGACTCCGCCGGAGGGGCGGCACACGCGCGACCGGGCCAAGCCGGAGTTCTGGCTGAGCCAGCGCCCGCTGAGCTTCGTCGCGGCGGGGATCGTGGTGGTCGTGGTCATCCTCGGGATCGCCCTGCTCCTCGGCTGATGGGCAAGCGCCAGCGGCGGCGGGGCCGGGCGGACGGCGCGCCCGCCGAGACCGACGACTACGTCGACGAGGAGGGCAACGTGCTCACGCTGCGCCGGACCGTGTCGGCGGGCACGGCGCTCAAGCTGCGCGAGCCGGCGGGCGGCGCCGGCGCGTCGGCCGAGGACCTCTGGCAGCGCCGGACCGAGATGCTGTTCGAGCGCTTCGCCGTCGGCTGGACGATCGCCGGCCTGCCCCTGACCCGCCAGGCCGAGCTGCTCGGCCGCTACCGGATGGCCGACGCCGACACGCGCCGCTGGGTCCGCGCCCGCCTCGACGAGCACATCGTCCGCCACCAGCCCGAGCTCGCCGAGCGCTGACCGCCGCACCCGCCGCCCACCCGGCCCCGCAAACACTCGAGCGACGTTAACCCCGATATAGGGGGTTAACCGCACGCGAGTTGGAGGTCGTCCGGGCCGTGGCGAAGATGTGACCGCGATGGACTACTCGATCGTCGTGGTGACCTGGCAGTGCGCGGGCGAGCTGGAACGGCTCGTGGCTTCGATGCGGCGGCACCTGACGGGCTCGCCGGGGCTGGTGGTGGTGGACAACGCGTCCGACGACGACCCGGAGGCGGCGGCGCGCGGGTGGGACGGGGGGACGGTGGACTTCGTGCGCCGGGAGCGCAACGCCGGCTTCGGGGCCGCGAGCAACCAGGGCGTGCGGCGCGGCGCCGGGGAGGTCGTCGTCCTGCTCAACCCCGACACGGAGCTGCTGGACTCGAGCCTGGACGACCTGGCGGCGGAGGCGGCGCGCCGGGGCGCGATCGTGGGCCCGCGGCT
>DATLOP010000162.1:0-7478 GCA_035536255.1 Solirubrobacteraceae bacterium | reverse complement strand
ACGGCCCACAGCTCGGCCGGGTAGTCGAGCACGAACGTGGGCTCGATCAGCGTCGACTCGACGTGCTTGCCGAACAGCTTGGCCACGAGGCGGTCCCAGGAGGCGTCTCGGGGCGCGCCGTCGCCGATCGCGTCGGCGATCTCCTCGGTCGACGCGGACAGCACGTCCAGCCCGGTCACGTCGCGGATCGCGTCGGTCATCCGCACCCGGCGCCAGGGCGGCGCGAGGTCGATCTCGTGCTCGCCGCGCCGCACCACCGTCGTCCCCAGCACCTCGCGCGCCACCGTGGACACCATCTGCTCGATGAACGCGATCACCTCGAGGTAGTCCACGTAGGCCTGGAACCACTCGACGATCGTGAACTCGGGGTTGTGGTGGTGGTCGAGCCCCTCGTTGCGGAAGCACTTGGACAGGTCGTACACGTTCTCCAGCCCGCCGACCAGGCAGCGCTTCAGGTACAGCTCCATCGAGATCCGCAGGTACAGCGAGCGGTCCAGCGCGTTGTGCTGGGTGATGAACGGGCGGGCCAGCGCGCCGCCGTACAGCGGCTGGAGCACCGGCGTCTCGACCTCCACGAACCCGCGCGAGTCGAAGAAGCGCCGGACGGCGGAGACGATCTTGGCCCGGGCCAGGAACACCTCGCGCGACCCCTGGTTGGCGATCAGGTCGAGCTCGCGCCGGCGCGAGCGGGTCTCCACTTCGGCCAGGCCGTGGTACTTCTCCGGCGGTGGGCGCAGGGCCTTGGCCAGCAGCGTCATCTCGGACGCCTTCAGGGTCAGCTCGGCGCGCTTGGTCACGTACACGCAGCCCGCGACGCCGATCACGTCGCCGTGGTCGAGCTCGACGATCCGCGCGTAGTCGGCGGCGTCCAGCGCGTCCTCGCGGGCGTAGACCTGGAGGCGGCCCGTGCGGTCCTCGAGGTCGAGGAAGATCGTCTTGCCGTGGCCGCGGCGGCCCACCACGCGCCCCGCCACGCGGAACTCCAGCTCGGGGCGGGGCCCCGGCTCGAGCGGGTCGACGTCGGCCGCGGCCACCTCGGCGACGTGGGTGCGGTCGGGGAAGCTGCGCTGGAAGGGCTCGATGCCGGCGGCGCGCAGCCGATCCACCTTGGCGCGGCGCTCGAGCAGCAGGTCGGCCTCGTGGCGTCCGGCGTCGGCCAGGCTGGCCGCCACCACCGCCTCTTGGAGCGTCTCCATCAACACAAAGAACCCGTCTTCCGCGCGATCTGTGACGGCGGATCTGGCACCATGCCCCGGCGCGCGCGTCTAGCTCAACCGGTAGAGCTCCGGACTTTTAATCCGGCGGACGGGGTTCGAGCCCCCGGACGCGCATCTCGCTTTCCCCGCCTACGTGAGCGCGGCTCCGGTGGTTTGGCGGCGAGGGAATCTACAATATGTCGGCTAGCAAGCCTACATTTTGTCGGCCAGATTCCCTACAATGTGTCGGCCATGGTTTATCGGCCGCGCATCGTGGACGCCGAGCTCACGTCACGGTTGGGCGCGCTGGGCGCCGTCCTGATCGAGGGGCCGAAGGCCTGCGGGAAGACCCTGACCGCCCGGCAGGTCGCCGCGAGCGAGGTCCTTCTCGACGTCGACGTCAACGCGCGTCAGGCGGTTTCCGTCGACCCCTCGCTGGTGCTGGCGGGCGATACGCCTCGGCTGGTCGACGAATGGCAAGTGGAGCCGGCGATCTGGAACCACGTTCGCCGGGAGGTGGACGCCCGCGGCGCGCCGGGCCAGTTCATCTTGACCGGTTCCGCCGTGCCGGCTGACGACGAGACGCGCCACACCGGCGCCGGACGGATCACCCGTCTGCAGATGCGGCCGATGAGCCTCTTCGAGAGCGGCGCGAGCGACGGGTCGGTTTCGCTGCGCGACGTCCTCGCCGGCCGGCCGGTTCGCGCTTCAGACCCCGGCCTGACCGTTCGGGACCTCGCACGCGCCGCGGCCGTGGGGGGCTGGCCGGCCTTCCAAGGCCTTTCCGAGGAGGACGCTCGCCTCGGCGTGCGCGGCTACCTGGACGAGATCCGACGCGTCGACGTCAACCGCGTGGGCCCGGCGCGACGAGACCCGGAGCGGGTGAGACGCCTCCTGGCGAGTCTTGCGCGCAACGTCTCCACGTATGCCTCGGTGAAGACCCTGGCCGCCGACACCGGTGGACCGGACGTGGCTCTCACGCGCGAGACGGTCCAGGAGTACCTGGACGTCCTGACCCGGCTGAGGATCGTGGAGGACCAGCCGGCCTGGGCTCCCCACATGCGCTCGAAGTACGCGCTGCGCAAGATGCCGAAGCGACACTTCGTCGACCCCTCCCTGGCCGTGGCGGCGCTGGAGGGGTCTCCGGAGGGCCTGCTCGAGGATCTTGAGTTCTTCGGGTTCGTCTTCGAGTCGATGGTCGTCCGGGACCTGCGCGTGTACGCGCAAGCCCTCGACGGCACGGTCCTCCAGTACCGCGACAGCGACGGCGTCGAGGTGGACGCGGTCGTGCAAGCGGGGGATCGTTGGGCGGCGTTCGAGGTCAAACTCGGCGCTGGGCAGGTAGACGAGGCGGCCTCGAACCTGACCAGATTCGCGAAGCGGATCGACACCACGAAGCGCGGGCGGCCGGGCACGCTGGGCGTAATCACGGGGACCGGCTATGGCTATCGCCGCGACGAGGACGGCGTCATCGTGATCCCCATCGGCGCTCTCGGTCCCTGACTCGCGGAGATCCTCGAATCGGCCGTTACATATTCGGGCCCTCCCGGATTCTTAGGGGTGATGACGGGTTCGGCTTCGACTCCCTGCTGGACGAAACGGTAGCGGCGACCGCCCACCGGGCGGCGCCGCGTGAAGTCCCTTCGTCCCTTCGAAACGAGGAGTAGTCGATTCCAATGCAGACCGAAGCCGTCGCGGAGCTCATCGACGAGAACATCGCTCCGCCCGTCCAGAAGATCGCCAAGCCCCGCGAGCTGCCGCCCGAGCTGTTCGTGCGCCGCTCCGGGCGGTTCGTGGCCAAGGTCGGCCTCGCGCTCGGCCTGATCGCCGCCAGCTGGGTGGCCATCGCGCTGCAGGTGCACCTGGCCGTGACCGCGGCCGCGATCGTCGTCGCCGGCCTGATGTACTCCCACCTGGTCGAGCTGCAGCACGAGTGCCTGCACGAGCATCCGTTCCGCAACCGCGGGCTCAACCGGCTGTTCGGCTTCGTGTGCGGGATGTTCATGTTCAGCTCGTTCTCGCACTACAAGTACGAGCACCTGCGCCACCACGCGCTGCTGGGCCGCGACGAGAACAAGGAGTTCTTCAACTACCGCTTCGACCGGCTGAGCAGCCCGATCGGGTTCATCCGGGGCGCCTGGCACATGGGGCGCTACGCCGACGTCGGGCGCCACGTGGCGCGGACGCTGGCCGGGCGGCCCATCGAGGGCGTGCGGCGGCCCACGACGATGCGCCGGATCAAGCAGGAGTACCGCGCGTTCGTGGTGATGGTCGTGGGCGCGATCGCGTTCACCGCCCTGACCGGCGACCCGCTGCTCGTCCTGGCGTGGCTCGTCCCGCTGCTGCTCGTGGCCGAGCCGATGCACTTCCTCATCGAGCTGCCCGAGCACTTCGGGCTGAACACCCAGCACGACCCGAGCGTGCTGTCCAACACCCGCACGGTCAAGGCGGGGCCGCTGGCGGTGTGGTTCACCAACGGCAACAACATGCACACCACGCACCACGCCCACCCGGGCGTGCCGATGGAGAACGTGCCCGCGCTGACGGCCAAGATCAACCCTCACTTCGAGGTGGTAGAGGACAGCTACTGGTCGTTCTACGCCAAGGTCGTCCGGGGCGAGATCCGCTACGAGGACTTCACCGAGACCTGCATGACGCGCTAAGGGCGCGGACACCCGGCGCGACCGCGCAGGCATGAGAACGGCCCCCTCCACGAGGGGGCCGTTCTCGCGTAACCCCAAGCTTCCTAGCGTGCGGCCAGGGTCGGTTTCAGCGTGAAGCGGTCGCGGCGCGCGGCCAGGGTGGGCCGGCGAACCTGGCGCATCGGGACGCGCATGGGCTGCGTGCGGGGACGCCGGCCCAGCGCGTCCAGCCGCCCGCGCAGCGAGTCCAGCGCGCGCTGGTGGAGCTGGCGCACGGCCTCGGGCGAGCGGTACAGGATCTCGGCGATCTCCCCGAAGCCGAGGTCGAGCATGTAGCGCAGGAGCAGGACCTGGCGCTGGGCGAGCGGCAGGCGCTCGACCAGGACGACCATGTCGGTGTCGGTCATCCACTCCAGGACGTCGGCCTTCTGGGTGTCGTCGCGCTCCTCGCGGCGGCGGTCCAGCGCGCTGGGCTCCTCGATGCGCATCCGCCCCGACCGGCGGGCATGGCTGATGGCGTGGTTGCGCACGATCCGGAACAGCCAGCCGCGGACCGGGGTGCCGCGCAGCTCGTAGCGGCCCAGCGCCTCCATCATCTGGATGAACACCTGCTGCGTGGCGTCCTCGGCCTCGTGGCTGTCGTTGAGGGCGACGCGCAGGTAGCTGTAGACGCGGTCGAAGTAGCGCGTGTACAGCTCGGCGAAGACGGCGTGGTCGCCGGCCTGCCAGCGGGTGACGATGCGCGCGGTGTCGAGGTCCTCGACCAGCTCGGCGCCGAGGTCCAGGCGCTCCACGAAGTCGATCCGGTCGGCGTAGGTCGCGGCGCGGCGCGGGAGCGGGGCCGGGGCGGGGACGGGGATCAGGGTGGCGCGGCGCTCGCCCACGCGCCGCCCGCCGACGTTGCGCACGCGGCGGCGCTCGGGGCCCGTGGCGTCGCCGTGCTCGCTGGGCCAGGGGGCGCTGCGGCGGCCTTCGCACGCGCGCCGGTCGCGGCGCCGGCGTTCCAGGACGACCTCGAAGCCGTGCTCGTCCCCATGGCGGCGAAGCGTCAGCTCCAGCCGCGCGAGGTCGGCCGGGAGCAGGCAGTGGAGCGGCTCCGGGGAGCCCGCCCCGCCGGCTCGGGAGACCGTGTCCGAAGGCACGGTCTACGCCGGCAGCAGGGGACGGGCGGGCGCCAGGCCGGCGGCGGTCGCGGGACGCCGCGACCAGGCCTGGGCAACCGCGACGCGTCCGGGCAGGCGGCGCCGCGTGAAGTCGTAGCGCTCGCGCGAGTCGTGCGCCGCCGCGGCGGGCGCGCCGTCGTCGACCACCGCCATCCGGTTGTTGATCCGCTCCCAGCAGCGCGCGCGGACGTCCGTGGGCACCTCGGCCCACTTCAGTCCCCGCAGGCGCGCCACGAGGGGATCGTTGTCGTTTTCCACCCAATCGGCGTCGAGTCCGTGTACCACACCCATCGCGCGCCTCCTATCTCTGCCGGTCTACCCGAACAACATCGGGGTCCCGCGTTTCGTGACGCGCAAATTGAGATCCGTCGAAAGGCGTGCATTAGAGTGGTGGCGCTCGACGCGCATAGGGGGCTCGGCGTTCGGGTAGACGTGCATCGGCGCTGCTTCGACGGGCCCGCGCCGCGATGGCATGACCGGCATGACCGAACCCGCATACGAGGACACTCCAGGTACCCCCGAGGACGAGACGCGGCGCTCCCTGGAAGAGCGCCTGCGCCGCCTCGAGTGGCCCGCGCCGCCGCCCGGCGTGCGCGAGCGCACGCTGGAGGAGCTCAAGCGCAAGCTGGCCGAGCTGTCGTCGTCCAACGGGCACGGGGCCGCGGCGGAGGCCGAGGATCCCGCGCCGGACCGGGACCGGTCGGCGTAGGCTGAGCGAAGCGCCGCGCGGCCCGCGCCGGGACTCCTATACTCCGGGCGGAGGAGGGACGGGTGCCTCGGACGACCCCGATCATCTACTGCGTCATCCCCGCGGACCTGGCCGGCGAGCTGCACGAGTCGCTGCGCGAGCACTTCCGCGACGAGCCGGGTGTGCAGGTGGTGGTCGAGCAGCGCTCCACCGACCGCCGCTCGGCCGCCGACCGGCGCGCCGCGCGGGCCGAGAAGGTCGAGCGCGATCGCCGCGAGCTGCGCGCACGCAGCGGCCGCCGCGTCGAGGAGCGCCGCGCCGACCAGCGCCCCATCGACCCCCCGGCGCTGCCGGAGGCGGTCGAGCCACTGCGTGACCGCCTGCGCTTCGTCGAACGCGACGAGCCGACGTCGCTGGCGCGCGAGGACGCCGACACGGCGCGGATGGTCGTCCGCATCCAGACGGGCGACAAGGATCTGATCGGACCGCTGTACCTGCGCTACTTCGACCGCGTCTACGCCTACCTGCGGATCACGCTGCAGGACAGCCACGAGGCGGAGGACGCCGCGCAGGCCGTGTTCATCCGGGTGCTGGAGGCGCTGCCCAACTATGAGCGCCGCGACGTGCCGTTCCGCGCCTGGCTGTTTCGCATCGTCCGCAACGACGCGATCAACCGCCTGCGCCAGCGCCAGCGGCTGACCGTGGAGAGCCCGGACGAGGTGGTCGAGCAGGGCGAGCGCGTGGGCGCCGCCGCGCCGCCGGGCGACGACGCCGTCGACTGGATCGGCGACACGCATCTGCTCGCCATGGTCGAGCGCCTGCCGCTCAGCCAGCGCCAGGTGGTGGTGCTGCGCTACATGATGGACTTCAACACGGTGGAGATCGGCGAGCTGCTGGACCGCTCGCCCGAGGCGATCCGCCAGCTGCACCACCGCGCGATGCGCTACCTGCGCCAGCGCGTCACGCGCCCCGAGGAGGAGGAGTCCGGCTACCGCCGCTCCCAGCGCAAGGCGGTCACCCGCCTGCCGCGACACTCGCCGGTCCTGCACGCGCGCAAGCGCGTGGCTTTGGGCGGGTAGGGCGCCGCCGTGCAGGTCCGCGAGGCCCGCCCCGGCGAGGAGGACGCGGTGCTCACGCTGTACGAGTGGCTGTTCGCGCCGCCGGGGGTGCGTCCGTCGGCGTGGGAGCCGGAGCGGGCGCGGGCGGCGCTGGTCGGGGCGATGGAGTCCGACGACGCGGCGGTGCTCGTGGCCGACGACGGCGGGACGCTGGCCGGGCTGTGCACGGCCTACATCGACCTCGAGTCGGTGCGCTACGGGCGGCGCTGCTGGGTCGAGGACCTCGCGGTGGCGCCGGACCGCCGCTCGGAGGGGATCGAGGCGGCGCTGCTGGGCGCGGCGCGCGAGTGGGCGCGCGGGCGCGGCGCGACGCACCTGGAGCTCGACACCGGCGAGGGCCGCCTCGACGCCCAGCGCTTCTACGAGCGCGAGGGGCCGGCGTGGCGGTCGATCGGCTACGCCTGGGTGCTCGGGCCGGGCACGGACGCCACGTCCTGAAGGGACACGGCGAGCGCGGCGCCGAGCGCCGCGGCCCGTACCTGTTCCCGGTGGCGAGCGCGGTCGCGGTGGGCGCGATCGGCGCGTGCCACGCCTTCGGCCGGCGGTGGGCGCCGGCGGCGGGAACCGCGCTCGTCGCGGGGATGATGGTGTTCGGCGGCCTGTGCCAGCTGTTCGTGTTCACCGCGTACTACGCGTGAGGGGCGGCGCCGGCCCGTAGAGCTCGAGGTTGG
>DATLOP010000161.1:0-11101 GCA_035536255.1 Solirubrobacteraceae bacterium | reverse complement strand
GCTTGCCTTCGCCGAGCCCGGGCGCCTGCGCCTCCAGGGGCGCAACCTCAACGACATCACCGCCCGCTACCCCGAGGTGCGAGGGCTGTCCGGGGAGCTGGGCTCGCGCGCCGCGGTCCTGGACGGCGAGGTCGTCGCCTTCAACGAGGCGGGGCGCCCGGACTTCGGCCGCCTCCAGCAGCGCATGCACGTCACGTCCGAGGCGCGCGTCAAGCGCCTGGCCTCGGCGGTCCCCGTCGTCTACGTGATCTTCGACCTGCTCTACCTCGAGGGGCACTCGCTGATGGCCCTGCCCTACGAGGAGCGCCGGGCGCGGCTGGAGGTGCTGGAGCTCGGCGGCGCGGCGTGGCAGGTCCCCTCGCACCACCTCAGCGGCGGGCGGGCCCTGCTCGACGCCACGCGCGAGCAGGGGCTGGAGGGCGTCGTGGCCAAGCGCCTGGACTGCCCGTACGAGCCGGGCCGCCGCAGCTCGGGCTGGGTCAAGGTCAAGAACGTCCACCGCGACACGTTCGTGATCGGCGGGTGGGTCCCGGGCGAGGGCCGGCGCCGCGAGCGGATCGGCGCGCTGCTGGTCGGCGAGCGCGACGAGCACGCGCGGCTGCGCCACGTCGGGCGCGTGGGCACGGGGTTCGCCGAGACGACGCTGGAGGACCTGTCGGCGCGCCTGGTCGCGCTCGAGCGCCCGGACAGCCCGTTCGACGCCGGGCCCAAGCCGCCCAAGGAATCGGTGTTCGTGGAGCCGGTGCTGCACGCCGTCGTGGAGTACCGCGAGCGCACGCGGACCCGCACTCTGCGCGCCCCCTCGTTCAAGGGGCTGCGCGAGGACCGCACGATCCGCTACTCCAACCGGGACAAGGTCCTCTACCCCGCCTCGGGGTTCACCAAGGGCCAGGTGATCGACTACTACGCCGCCATCGCGCCGGCCATGGTCCCCCACCTGGAGGGCCGCCCCGTGACCCTCAAGCGCTACCCCAACGGGGTGGAGGACAAGTTCTTCTACGAGAAGCAGTGCCCGTCACACCGGCCGGAGTGGGTGCGCACGGCGCCCATCCAGGCCAGCGACAAGACGATCGACTTCTGCGTGGTGGACGACGAGCCGACGCTGCTGTGGCTGGCCAACCTGGCCGCGCTGGAGCTGCACACCTCGCTGTCGCGCGTGGAGGCGATCGCGTCACCCACCATGGTCGTCTTCGATCTCGACCCCGGGCCGGGAATGGGGATCCTGGACTGCTGCGAGGTCGCGCTGTGGGTGCGCGACGCGTTTGCCGGGCTCGGGCTGCGGACGTTCGTCAAGACCTCGGGCAGCAAGGGGCTGCACGCCTACATCCCGCTGAACTCCGGGGCGACCTACGCGCAGACCAAGCCGTTCGCCAAGGCGGTGGCCGAGCTCATGGAGAAGCACCACGGCGAGCGCGTGGTGTCACGCATGACCAAGCGCCTGCGCGAGGGGCGCGTGCTCGTCGACTGGAGCCAGAACGACGAAGCCAAGACCACCGTGTGCGCGTACTCGCTGCGCGCCCGCGAGCATGCAACGGTCTCCACGCCGGTGTCGTGGGACGAGGTCGAGGCCGCGATGAAGTCCGGCAACGAGGACGCCCTGCGCTTCGAGGCACCCGACGTCATCGAGCGCGTGCGCAAGCACGGCGACCTCATGGCCGAAACGCTGACGCTGCACCAGAACCTGCCCACCTAACCGCCGAACGTCCCTCAATACCCGCCCTGGCAGTCATTCCGGGACGTTCGGCGGGGATCCCTTCGCTCCGACGCCGGTCATCACCTCGCGTGAGCGCAGCGGTCCGCCCGCGCCGGGGTCGAGCGGTGGCGTCGGGATCCCCGCGTCGTCGCGCAGGCCGTCGAGCAGGTCGAGCAGCGCCTGGCCTGACGTGCGCTGCGGGGCCCAGCCCAGCTCCTCGCGGGCTCGCGTCGTGTCCATGATCGGCACGGCCAGCGCCATGTCCAGCCACCCGGGCGGGGTGGGCTGGAGCCGCAGGCGCCAGGTGATCGCCGCGGCCGCGCGCAGGGCGGCGGCCGGCACCGGGACGATGCGAGCGTCGAGCAGCCGCGCCAGCGCCTCGGGGTCGAGCACCGGCTCGGCGGCCACGTTGAAGGCGCCGCGCGCGTCGTCCGTGATGGCGAGGCGGTAGGCCTGGGCGACGTCGTCGCTGTGGACGGCCTGGAAGCGCAGGCGCGGCACGCGCGGGACGACCGGGATCAGGCGCCGGCGCATCAGCGGCGAAGGCAGGAACGGGCCCGCGAAGTAGCGGCGGATCTCGGAGGCCGCCTCGCGCTTGAAGATCAGCCCGGGGCGCAGGCGCACGACGCGCACGTCCGGATGCTCGGCCTCGAAGCGGTCGAGCTGACGCTCGGTCTGCGCCTTGTCGCGCGAGTAGAACGAGGTGGGCACGCCCTCGGTGGGCCAGGACTCGTCCACGCCGCGGTCCTTGGGCCCCGGCGAGTAGGCGCCGACCGAGGACGCGTAGACCAGGGAGGGCACGCCGGCGTCGGCCACCGCCCGGAACACGCGCGCGCTGCCGTCCACGTTGACCCCCCGCGTGGTCTCGCGGTCGCGCGAGGGCTGGATCAGCCAGCCCAGGTGCACCACGGCGTCGGCGCCGCGGAAGATCGGCACCAGGTCGGTGGTCCGGACGTCGGCCGTGGCCCACTCGGTCTTCGGCCAGTCGCCGTCGGGGGCGCGGCGCGCCACGCCGACGACCTCGTGGACCTGCGGGTCCTCGGCCAGCGCCCCGAGCAGGCTCGTCCCGACGTTGCCGCTGGCTCCGATGACGACTACGCGCATGCCGGAGTGCTACCCCCCGGCATTGGACCATCAATCGGCGGTTTGCCTCGGGGGCCGCGGCGGGTACGACATATGTAGAGAACCGTGATGAAAGGCGGTTCTCGTCCTGTCCATTGCAGGGACGCAGGATGTCGGCGGAGAGCCGGCCTCGAGCGGACCGTCGAGACCGAGCAGTCACTCCCCAGGAGACACGATGTCCGTCCTAGCCGCTTCCCCCGGTCCCACAGTCCAGCGCCGGACCCGCGACGAGGCCCAGGCCTTCCGGCGCTACCGCGCCACGGGCGACACGGCGGTCCGCGACGAGCTGATCGAGCGCGCCCTGCCGCTCGCCCACCAGGTGGCACGCCGCTACCACCGCAGCGGCGAGACGTTCGACGACCTTCTCCAGGTGGCCCGCCTGGGCCTGTGCAAGGCCGTCGAGCGCTTCGACCCCGAGCGGGAGTTGGCGTTCTCCACCTACGCCGTGCCCACGATGGTGGGCGAGATCAAGCGCCACTTCCGCGACACCGGCTGGGCCATCCACGTGCCGCGCAGCCTCCAGGAGCGCGCGCTCAAGGTCGAGCAGGCGACGAAGACGCTGTCCTCGCGCCTGGGGCGCGCGCCGACGGTGGACGAGCTGGCCGAGGCGACCGGGATGGACGTCGAGCTGGCGCTCGAGGCGCTGGAGGCGGCGTCGGCCTACGAGGCGCGCTCGCTGGACGCGCCGGCGCCCGGCGACGACCAGGAGGGGCGTTCCTACGTCGAGACGCTGGGTCGCCGCGACGACGGCTACGAGCTGGTGGACGACCGGGGAGCGGTCGCCGACGCGATGCGCACGCTGCCGCTGCGCGAGCGCCGGATCCTGCACATGCGCTTCATGCAGGACATGACCCAGTCGGAGATCGCCGAGCGGGTCGGGGTCTCCCAGATGCAGGTGTCGCGCCTGCTGCGCCGCTCGCTGAGCCAGCTGCGCGAGCACGCCGACGCCGACCCCCAGCCGCCGCGCCCCACGCGGGCCGCGGCGGCCTAGCCGGCGGCGTCGCCGTCCGCCTCTTCGTGCGCCGGCGAGTCGTCGCCCGCCGCGGCCGGGTTGCCGGTCGCCGTGCGGTCGTCGCCGCGCGTCTGGCCCTCGCGCTGCGCGGACTCGCCGGACGCCTCGCGGGCGGCGTCGCGAGCGTCGGACCCGCCCCCCTCCTGGGGGGCGGGCTCGCGCTCGAGGTCCGAGGACTCGGTCAAGTGCGCCGCTCGAGGTCGGCGACCTCGTCGGCCTTCTCGTCCGCCTTGGCCTCGGCCTGCACGAGGTCGTCCTTCGCCTCGCCCTTGCGCTCTTCCCTGGCGCCCTCGCGGCGAAGCGAGGGGTCGCCGGCCACGTCGCCGGCCGCCTTCTTGGCCCTGCCTGTGATCTTGTCGATGATGCTCATGTGTGAGCCCTACCCGTCTAAGCCTCGCGACGAACGGGAAGACCCCGCGGCGTGCCCCGGCTGAGACGATCCGACTGCAGCGCTCCGGGCATCGCCCGCCGCCGGCGCGGGCGCGGCTTCGAGTTCCTGGACCCCGACGGCGCGCGCGTGGACGACCCCGAGACTCTGGAGCGCATCGCCGCCCTGGCCATCCCGCCCGCCTGGCGCGACGTGTGGATCTGCCTGGACCCGCTGGGGCACCTGCAGGCCACGGGGATCGACGCCGCGGGGCGCAAGCAGTACCGCTACCACGACCACTGGCGCACGCGCCGGGACCGCGAGAAGTACGGATCGATGATCGAGTTCGGCAACGCGCTGCCCAAGCTGCGCCGCCGGGTGACGCGCGACCTGCGCGCGGACTCCGAGCTGACCGAGCGCCGGGTCCTGGCCTGCGCGACGCGCCTGCTCGACCTCGGGTTCTTCCGAATCGGGTCGGAGGACTACGCGGTGACCAACGAGTCCTACGGGCTGGCCACGATGCTCAAGCGCCACGTGACGATCGAGCGCGACGAGGTCGTGTTCGACTACCCCGGCAAGTCGGGTCAGCGCCGCTTCCACGCGATCGCGGACGACGACGTGCGCGAGATCGTCGCCGAGCTCAAGCGCCGGCGCGGCGGCGGGCCGGAGCTGCTGGCCTACCGCAACGGTGGCCGGCGCTGGGTCGACGTGCGCTCCGAGGACATCAACGCGTACGTGAAGGCCGTCACCTCGCACGAGTTCAGCGCCAAGGACTTCCGCACCTGGAACGCCACGGTGCTGGCGGCGATCGCCGTGGCCGCCGACCCGCGGGAGCCGGCGTCGGGCACCGCGTACAAGCGGATCGCGTCGAGCGCGGTGAAGACCGTCGCCGTCTACCTGGGCAACACGCCGGCGGTCGCGCGTGCGTCGTACATCGACCCGCGCGTGTTCGACCGGTTGCGCTCGGGCTGGACGATCGCGGACACGCTGGCCGAGGTCGGCGCCCCCGACCTGGCCAACCCGCGCAAGCGCACGCGCATCGAGGCCGCGGTGCTGGACGTGCTCGAAGGCGAGTAGCCCTGGCGCAAGCGGGTATGCGCGCCAGCGACAACGAAAGAAGGGCAAAGCACATGGCAGAGCAGACGGCGCGCGACGCCAAGCTGGTGCAGTACCTCACCGAGGCGTATACGACCGAGAAGCAGCTCGAGACCGCCCTGGACGCCCACATTGGGATGTCCACGCGGGCCCCGCTGAAGAAGCGACGGCAGGAGCATCTGCGCGAGACCAAGCGCCACGCGCGCGAGCTGGAGAAGCGCATCAAGCAGCTCGGCGGCCAGGCCGGCACGCTGAACGAGATCGCCACCGAGGCGACGAAGGCCGCCTCGACGCTGGTCGGCAAGGCGATGGCCGCGGCCCAGGGCCCGCTGCACGCGGTGCGCGGGACGAGCGCGGCGGAGATCGAGCTCAAGAACGCCCGGACCGACTACCAGTCCGAGGCCGAGGAGATCGCCACCTACACGATCATCGAGACGCTGGCCACGGCCGTCGGCGACAAGGAGACCGCGCAGCTGGCGAAGTCGATCCGGCGCGAGGAGGAGCGGATGGCGCGCTTCCTCGAGCGCCAGATCCCCATGCTCACCAAGGCGGTCGTGACCGAGTCGATCCCGGCCGCGGAGCGCAACGGCGGAAGCCGCCGCCGGACGTCGCGGGCGTCCTCGCGCAGCGGCTCGTCGCGGGCGAGCGGGTCCTCCCGGAGCAAGTCCTCGCGGTCCAGCGGGTCCTCCCGGAGCAAGTCCTCGCGGTCCAGCGGGTCCTCACGAAGCGGTTCCTCACGGTCCGGCGGCTCCTCGCGCGCGAGCGGGTCGTCGCGGAGCGGGTCCTCGCGGTCGAGCGGGTCCTCCCGGTCGAGCGGGTCCTCGCGGAGCGGGTCGTCGCGGTCCGGCGGGTCGCGGTCGCGCCGGTCGAGCTAGTAGCGGCCCGGCCCAGGAGATGGAGAGAGGGGCGCCCGCGGGCGCCCCTCGTCGTGCCAGGAAGACCCCGACCGCGACGTGCGCGTCAGCCGTCCTGGCCTGGGATCTCCGGGCCCTTGGGGTCGACCGCGGGCACGTCGGGCGGCTCGGGCCTGTCCGGCCCGGTCGGCACGGCGGGGTCCTCGGAGGGCGGGCCGTCGGGGACGGCGGGCCCCGCGGGAGCGTCGGGCATGGGCTGGTCGGGCGCCCCGGGCTCGGGCACCTCCAGCACGGGCGGATCGATGGTCGTCATGGTCGCGAGGTACCCGCGCGGCGCACCGGGTAACCCGCCGTGCGCTAGCCCGGCTGGGCGAGGACGGCGGGGTCGTCGACGAGCTCGAGGCGCTCGTCCAGCCGCGTGACGGTGAAGATGCGGTCGACGGGCTCGGGCCCGCGGACGATGGCCAGCCTGCGCCCCTCGTCGCGGGCGCGCTGGTCGGCGCTGACGACGGTGCGCAGGCCGGTGGAGTCCATGAATTCCAGCTGGCGCAGGTCGAGCACGACCAGCGGCGGCGCGGCCTCCTCGACGCGTCCCAGCGCCTCCTCGAGCACGGGCGCGCTGGAGATGTCCAGCTCGCCGCGGAGGGCGAGCCGGGCGTGCCCGTCCGTCACCTCGGTGTCGAGTTCCAGCAGCGCCATTCCGGGGCGCAACGATAGCGAAGGCCCCGCTGAGCGGGTTCAACGCTCGACGCCCGTGGCGGGGCGCGCGGTCACCGAACCCCGTGCGGCTCCGGCGTAGGGGCTGGAGTCGGTGCGCCGGCGCAGCTCGTCCCAGTCCTGGCGGGCGCCGTGCGCGAGCTGGAGGTGCCGGTGGCACGCCAACCGCCGCGACGAGGTGGTCGCGGGCGGGACGTTCTCCGAGCACCTCGGCGAGGTGCCGGTGTTCAACGTGTCGGTGCCCGTGATGGGCCGCGACTTCGCCGTGTTCGAGCTGGCCGGGGCGAGCGACGCCGCCGTGCACTGAGAAGACAGCACCGAGGGGACCGGCCCGAGATCGCGTGCAGTTAACCCCCGTATAGGTGCTTAAGTGCAGACGATTCGGATCTAGCCGGTGGCGGCCGCGACCAGGCCGGGGCCGGCCTTGGGGCTGACCTCGCGCGGGTCGATCGGCTCGCCGCAGTGCGAGCAGACGAACTGCGGGGCGGTCTCGTGCCCGCACGTCCGGTGGACGAGGAGCACCGGCGGGCCGGCCTCGCCCGCGTTGTAGCGGTCGCCCCACCGCATCAGCGACACCAGGACGGGGTACAGGTCGCGGCCCTTGTCGGTCAGCCGGTACTCGTAGCGCGGCGGGCGCTCCTGGTAGGGCCGGCGCTCGAGGATCCCCTCGTCGACCAGGCGCGACAGGCGGTCGGCCAGGATGTTGCGCGCGATCCCCAGGCCGCGCTGCATGTCCTCGAAGCGGCGCTGGCCCTGGAAGGCCTGGCGCAGGATGACCAGCGTCCAGCGCTCGCCCAGCACCGCCACCGTGCGGGCGATCGAGCAGGGCTGGTCGTGCAGCGCGCTGTGCCTCATCGCGATTAGGGTAGCGGCCCAAGTTGCTTTTGAAAACTACCGCCAGGAGGCCGGGATGAGGGTGCGCTTCGAACGCGACGGCGAGGTTGGAGTCGTGACGCTCGCGGATCCGCCGCTGAACCTGTTCGGGCGCGAGATGCTCGACGACCTGCACGCCGCGCTGGACGAGGCCGAGGCCTCGGCCCCCCGCGCGCTCGTGGTGCGCGCCGAGGGCAAGGTGTTCACCGGCGGCGCGGACGTCCACATGTTCGAGGGGCTGACCGGCGAGCAGGTGCGCGAGGAGCTCAACCTGATCGCCATCCCGCACCGGCTCGAGTCCCTGCCCTTCCCCACGCTCGCCGTGGTGCACGCGCTCTGCCTGACCGCGGGGTTCGAGCTCGCGCTGGGCTGCGACCTGCTGTGGGCCGCGGAGTCGGCCCAGTTCGGGCTCGTCGAGGCGGTGGTGGGCGTCACGCCGTTCATGGGCGGGACGCAGCGCGTGGCCGAGCGCGCCGGCCCGGCGCGAGCGCGCGAGCTGGTGATGACCGGCGGGCTGTATCCCGCCGCGAAGCTGGCGGAGTGGGGCGTCGTCAACCGCGTGGTGGCCGACGACGAGCTGGAGGACAAGGCGCTGCGCTTCGCGGCCCGGCTGGCCGCCGGCCCGACCCGCGCCCACGCCGCGACCAAGCGCATGGTCCGGGCCTACCTGGAGGGAGGCGTGGCCGGCGCGGACGCCGCGATGAACGACGTCGCCGCCGACGTCGTGGAGACCGAGGACTTCAAGGGCGGCGTGCGCTCGTTCCTCGAGTCCGGCCCCGGGAACGCCACGTTCAGCGGCCGCTAACGGCCGACCCAGGGGCTCGGCGCTCACGGTTGAGCGCGCACCCGCCCGGGTAGCAACCGTGACCATGGAAAGGACCCCCGCCGGGGCGCCGGACGAGCCCACCGACATGGGGAGGCGCACGTGGTGGGGCGTGCTCAAGCGCACCGTCCGCGAGTTCCGCGAGGACAACCTGACCGACTGGGCGGCCGCGCTGACGTACTACGGCGTGCTGGCGCTGTTCCCGGCGCTGATCGTCCTGGTGTCGATCCTGGGCCTGATCGGGCAGAGCGCGACGCAGCCGCTGCTCGACAACCTGGGCAAGCTGGCGCCCGGCGCGGCCAACGACATCGTCTCGGGCGCGGTGCGCCAGATCGCGTCCAACCAGGGCGCGGCCGGCGTGGCCTTCGTGCTCGGGCTGGCCACCGCGCTGTGGTCGGCCTCCAGCTACGTCGGCGCGTTCATCCGCGCCTCCAACGCCATCTACGAGATGGAAGAGGGCCGGCCGTTCTGGAAGCTGCGCCCGATCCAGATCGCGATCACCGTCGTCATGATCCTGCTGCTCGCGCTGTGCGCGATCGCCGTGGTGGTCACCGGCCCGCTGGCCGAGGAGGTCGGCGACGTGGTCGGAGCGGGCAGCGCCGCGGTGACGGCGTGGGACATCGCCAAGTGGCCGGTCATCGCGATCGTCGTGGTCACGATGTTCGCGATCCTCTACTGGGCCGCGCCCAACGTGAAGCAGCCGGGCTTCCGCTGGATCACGCCGGGGGGGATCTTCGCCCTCGTCCTGTGGGTGCTGGCGTCGGCCGGGTTCGCGCTGTACGTCTCGATGTTCGCGTCCTACAACAAGACGTACGGGTCGCTGGCCGGCGTGATCGTCTTCCTGGTCTGGCTGTGGATCAGCAACATCGCGATCCTGCTCGGGGCCGAGCTCAACGCCGAGGTCGAGCGGGGACGCCAGCTGGAGGCCGGGGTGCCGGAGGACCGTACCCTTGACCTCGAGCCGCGGGACCCTCCGAGCTAGCTGAGCGCTCCAGCTCGCGCTCGCCCCGGATCATCGCCCGCACGGTGATCAGCAGCAGCAGGTCGAGCCCGAGGCCGAACACCGCGGTGAACTGCGACTCGGCGAACGCGAACACCTGCGTCACGAAGATCGAGGCCAGCAGGGCGCGGTCGAAGCGCCGGTAGGCGGCGTGGCGCCTCCGGCGGGCCAGCAGCCACAGCCCGGAAAAGACGAGCAGCGCGGCCACGCTGGACGACAGCACCCCGGCGGCGTGCACGAAGTTGAAGTCGTCGTCGGGCCCGGTGACCAGCAGCACGATCTGCCCGAGCGAGATCACGGCCCACGCGCCGAACACCCAGCCGACGAAGCGCAGGAAGCGCGAGCGGCGGATCAGGCCGAAGTACCAGTCGCGCAGCCGCACGGCCTGGCGGGCCGGCCACAGCGGCTCGGGCGGCGGGATCGCGTCCAGCTCGCGCAGCAGCGCGCGCAGCGGCGGCACCATGGGGTCGGACTGGTCGGCCTTGTCCAGCAGCTCCAGCGCCCGGCGCTTCTCGCGCTCGTCGAGGTCGCGCCGGGCCGCCTCGGACGTGATGTCGATGGCGTTGACCAGGTACTCGCGCGGCGTGAACCCTCTGCGGTTCTGCATGGCCCGGCTGGTCAGGAACAGCGCGATGAAGATGACGTAGATCAGCGCCGCCGTCGGCTTGTAGAAGTAGTCGTTGTCCGAGGTGATGAACTTGCCCAGCTCGTCGATGAAGAACCCGAAGCCCACGCCGCCGATCACGGCGGCCGGTATCCGCAGCGACGCCCCGAGGAACGAGAGCAGGATCCCCAGCGCGATCAGCATGAACAGCCCGCCCCAAAGCAGATGGGCGATGTGGAACTTCCCCCCGCCCAGCTGGGGGTAGTTGGTCGCCCACAGCTGCAGGCGGATGACCAGGATCATCACGACCGCGCTGACCAGGAACGTGTCCAGCAGGTCGCCGATCTCGACGTTGCGGACGGGGTGGATGCGGCGCAGCAGGCCCTTCACACGGCGCGAACGCTACGCCGCGTCGCTCAGCGCGGCAAGCTCCCGGCGCCGGGCCAGGTGCTCGAGCGCCCGGCGCTCCACCTCGCGCACGGTCTCCGGAGCGATCCCCAGGCGCGCGCCGGTCTGCGAGAGCGGGAGCGGCTCGGCGTCGCCGTCCAGGCCGAAGCGCAGCTTGATGACCTCGCGCTCGCGGTCGGGCAGCTTCTCGACGGTGCTGCGCACGACGTCCTCCATCAGCGAGACCTCGACCTCCTCCTCGGTGCTCGCGTCCTCGGAGGGCAGCAGGTCGCCGAAGGCGGTCTCATGGGACTCCCCCACGGGACGGTCCAGGCTGGTGACGATCCGCGACACGTCGCGCATCTCGACCACCTGCTCGACCGGGAGGTCCGCCTCCTTGGCCACCTCCTCGTCGGTGGGATCGCGCGCCAGCTCGGTGGCCAGCTTGCGCTCGGCGGTGGCGATCCGCCGCTCGCGCTGAGCCACGTTGACCGGGAGGCGGATGGTGCGCCCGCGGTCGGCCAGGCCGCGCTGGATGGCCTGGCGGATCCACA
>DATLOP010000160.1:0-11355 GCA_035536255.1 Solirubrobacteraceae bacterium | reverse complement strand
GCAGCGCGCCACCGCCCCGGTGTCGCTGTGGATGATCGAGGCCATCGACCCCCAGCCCGGCCACACGGTCCTCGAGCTGGCGGCCGGACCGGGGGAGACCGGCTTCCTGGCCGCCGAGCTGATCCGGCCCGGCGGCGGCCGGCTCATCTCCACCGACTTCGCCGAGCCGATGGTCGAGGTGGCGCGCGCCCGCGCCGAGGCGATGGGCCTGCGCAACGTCGAGCTCCGCACGATGGACGCCGAGTCCATGGACCTCGACACGGCCGCGGTCGACCGCGTCCTGTGCCGCTTCGGCTTCATGCTCATGACCGACCCGGCGGCCGCCCTGCGCGAGACGCGGCGCGTCCTGCGCCCCGGCGGGCGCCTCGCGCTCGCCGTCTGGGCCCCGGCGCAGGAGAACCCGTGGGCCTCGATCGCCGGGCGAACCGTCCGCGCGCGGCTCGGCGCCCCCGAGCCCGACCCGGACGCCCCGAGCATGTTCGCCCTGGGACGTCCCGAGCGCCTGAACGACCTGCTGCACGACGCCGGGTTCGCCGACGTCCGCGTCGAGCCACTGGACTTCACCCAGGACTACGAGTCCTTCGACGACTGGCTGCGGATCACCCGCGACGTGGCCAAGCCGATGGCCGACCTGTTCGACGCCATGGACGCCGAGGCGCGCGAGGCCACGCTGGCCGAGATCCGCGAGGCGTTCGCGCCGTACGCCGGTCCCGGCGGAGCCCTGGCCTTCCCGGCCCGGGCGCTCGTCGCCGCCGCGGGCGCCTAGCGCCCGTTCGCTAGGGTCCGGCGCCGTGATCTACGACGACGACGCCGACCTCGACCGCCTTCGCGACAAGACCGTGGCCATCGTCGGCTACGGCTCCCAGGGCCACGCCCACGCGCTCAACCTCAAGGACTCCGGCGTGGACGTCGTGGTCGGACTGCGGCCCGACTCCTCCTCCGTCGAGAAGGCGCGGGCGGACGGCCTGGAGGTCGTCGGCCCGGCCGAGGCCGCGTCGCGCGCCGACGTCGTGATGATGCTCGTCCCCGACGAGAAGCACCGCGAGGTGTGGGAGGGCGAGGTCCGCGACGGGATCAAGCCCGGCGACGCGCTGCTGTTCGGCCACGGGTTCTCCATCCACTTCGACGAGGTCGACCCGCCGGCCGAGGTCGACGTGGCCATGGTCGCCCCCAAGGGCCCGGGGCACCTCGTCCGGCGCCAGTTCAGCGAGGGCCGCGGCGTCCCCGGCCTCGTGGCCGTCCACCAGGACGCCAGCGGCCAGGCCCGCGACCTCGCCCTGGCCTACGCCAAGGGCATCGGCTGCACCCGCGCCGGCGTGATCGAGACCACCTTCAAGGACGAGACCGAGACCGACCTGTTCGGCGAGCAGGCCGTCCTGTGCGGCGGGCTCACCGAGCTGGTCCGCGCGGGCTACGAGACGCTCGTCGAGGCCGGGTACGACCCCAAGCTGGCCTACTTCGAGTGCCTGCACGAGCTCAAGCTGATCGTCGACCTGATGTACGAGAAGGGGATCAGCGGCATGCGCTACTCGATCTCCAACACCGCCGAGTACGGGGATCTGACGCGAGGGAGCCGCATCGTCGGCCAGCCCACCCGCGACGCCATGCGCCAGGCGCTGGCCGAGATCCAGGACGGCACGTTCGCCCGCGAGTGGATCGCCGAGAACCGCGCCGGGCAGGAGAACTTCCAGCGCATGCGCGCCGAGCAGGCCGATCACCAGGTCGAGCGCGAGGGCAAGGAGCTGCGCTCGATGATGGACTGGATCGACACGGAGTTCTGACCCAATGGACGAGCCGGAGCAGGTCGAGTGGCTCCCGCCGCAGGCCGCCGGCGCGGCGCCCCCGCCCGAGTTCCGGCCCGGGCCGCCTCCGGGGGTCGACCCCAGCTGGCCGCCGCCCGCCGCCCCGGGCGCGGACCCGCCCACGACGCCCGGCGCGGCGCCGCCCCGGCCCCAGGGCGGCACCGACAAGGCCTCGCTGGCCACCGGGATCGCCGGCCTCGTGATGTTCGTCTTCCCGGCCGGCTTCGGCCTGGTCTTCATCTTCAACCTGCCGGCCTCCATCGCCGCCTGGGCGCTGGGCCGAAACGCCGGCGAGCGCGGGCGCACCGGCATGATCCTGGGCATCGTCGGAACGATCATCGGCGTGGTCGCGATCGTCGGCTGGGGCCTGGGGATCGCCTTCTCCGAGGAGCTGCGCTCCGAGCTCGAGAAGGCCATCGAGGACGGCCAGCGCTAGCCGCCGCTATCGTCAGGCCCGATGGCCGCTCCCAACCCCTTCGTCAAGGACTACCTCATGACGGCCGGCCCGACGCCGCTGCCGCCGCGCGTGCTGGCGGCGATGGCCGAGCCCGTCACCTACCACCGCGCCCCGGCCTTCGACGCGCTGTTCGCGGGCATCCTGGAGCGCCTGCCCGCCGTGTTCGGGACGGCCAACGACGTCATGGTCCTCACCGGCAGCGGGACCGCGGCCATGGACTCGGCCGTGTCCAACCTCGTCCGCCCCGGACAGGCTATGCTGGCCTGCGCCGCGGGCAAGTTCGGCGAGCGCTGGCTGGAGCTGGGGGAGGCCTACGAGGCCAAGGTCGTCGCCTACGACCCGGGCTGGGGCGCCCGCCTGGACGCCGGCGCCGTCGAGCGCCTGCTGGGCGAGAACCCGGACGTCGACCTCGTCTACGCCACGCTCTCGGAGACGTCCACCGGCGTCGTCCACGACGTGCGCGCGCTGGCCGAGGCGGCCCGCGCCCACGACGCGATGCTCGTCGTCGACGCCATCTCGGGCCTCGGCGCCACCGAGCTGCGCCAGGACGAGTGGGGGATCGACGTGGTCGTGGCCGGCTCGCAGAAGGCGCTGATGACCCCGCCCGGCCTGGGCTTCGTGTCCGCCTCCCAGCGCGCGCTGGACCGCGCGGCCGCCCAGCCCGCCGGGCGCTACTACCTGGACTGGAACCGCGCGATCGCCGAGCAGCGCAAGGGCGCGACGCCGTTCACGCCCGCGGTGACGCTGCTGCGCGCCCTGGACGCCGCGCTGGACCTGATCGCCGAGGAGGGGCTGGACAACGTGCTGGCCCGCCACGACCTGCTGGCCCGCGCCGCTCGCGCCGGCGTCCACGGCCTGGGCCTGGAGCTCTACGGCGACCCCGACGAGCGCTCCACCGTCGTGACCGCGGTCGAGCTGCCGGAGTCCGTGGACGGCGGCAAGGTTCCGGGCCTGCTGCGCGAGCGCGGGATCACGGCCAACGGCGGCCAGAACCAGCTCAAGGGCAAGATCCTGCGCATCGCCCACTGCGGGTACTTCGGGGCCTTCGACATCCTCACGTCGCTCGCCGGCCTGGAGCTGGCGCTGCACGAGCTGGGCGCCGACGTCGAGCTGGGCTCCGGCGTGGCCGGCGCCCAGCGCGTGTTCGCCGAGGCCGGGGTCCCGGTCGCGAGCGCGTGAACGGCGCGCCGAAGGTCCTCGTCGCCGAGCCGATCGCCGACGCGGGGATCGAGTTGCTGCGCGAGCGCGGGTTCGAGGTCGACGTGGCCACGGACCTCGAGCCCGAGCGGCTGGCCGAGCGCATCGGCGACTACGACGGCCTGCTCATCCGCTCGGCCACCCAGGTCACGGCCGACCTGATCGCCCGCGCCGAGCGCCTGAAGGTGATCGGCCGCGCGGGGATCGGCGTGGACAACGTCGACGTGGCCGCCGCGACCAAGCGCGGGATCGTCGTGGCCAACGCGCCGCAGTCCAACATCGTGGCCGCGGCCGAGCACACGATGGCGCTGATGCTGGCGCTGGCCCGCAACGTCCCGCGCGCCCACGCCTCGCTGACCGCGGGGCGCTGGGAGCGCTCGGAGCTGGGCGGCGCCGAGCTGTACGAGAAGACGCTGGGCGTGCTGGGGTTCGGGCGCATCGGCCAGCTCGTGGCCCAGCGGGCCAAGGGCTTCGGGATGAACGTGCTGGCCTTCGACCCGTTCGTCTCGGCCGAGCGCTTCCGCGAGATGGGCGTCGAGCAGGCGACGACCTCGGACGAGATCTACGAGCGCGCCGACTTCATCACGCTGCACCTGCCGCGCACCGACGACACCCGCGGGTGGCTGGACGCCGAGGCGTTCGCCAAGATGCGCGACGGCGTGCGGGTGATCAACTGCGCGCGCGGCGAGCTCCTGGTGGACGACGACCTCAAGGCGGCGCTGGACAGCGGCAAGGTGGGCGGGGCGGCGCTGGACGTGTTCGCGCAGGAGCCGATCACCGACCATCCGCTGTTCGACGGCTACGACAACGTCGTCGTCACCCCGCACCTCGGCGCCTCCACGTCGGAGGCCCAGGACCGCGCGGGCATCCAGACCGCCGAGCAGGTCGTGGCCGCGCTGACCGGCGGCGTCGTCACCACGGCGGTCAACATCCCGGCCGTCGCGCCCGAGGACATGGAGGTGCTGGGCCCGTTCGTGCCGCTGTGCGAGCAGCTGGGACGCATCGGGATGGCGCTGGCCGAGGGCTCCTCCGTGGACCGCGTGGAGATCGAGCTGCTGGGCCGCGTGGCCGAGCGCGACACGCGCCTGCTCAGCCTCGCCGTGCTGCGCGGGATCCTCTCCGGCCACACCGAGGAGGACGTCAACCTGGTCAACGCCCCGTCGCTGGCCGAGGAGCGCGGCATCGACGTCATCGAGTCCAAGCGCACGAGCGCCCGCGACTTCACCGACCTGCTGCGCGTGACGGTGACCGGCGGCGACGACAGCGTGCGCGTGGTCGGGACGACGATCGGCCGGCGCAACCGCCCGCACCTGCTCGAGGCCTGGGGCCAGCGCTTCAACATCCAGCTCGAGGGCCACATGACGCTGCTGCGCTACTCCGACGTCCCGGGGATGGTCGGCCGCGTCGGGACGGTGTTCGGCGACCATGCCATCAACATCGTCTCGATGGCGGTGGGCCGGCGGCCCGACGAGGCCGAGGGCCCGGAAGCGAGCGAGGCGGCGATGGCGATCATCACCGACGCCCCGGTCCCGGCCGAGGTGCTCGACCAGATCCTCGCCCTGGACGGGTTCGCCGACGCCCGCAGCGTGGGCGTCGAGACCGCGACCGGTTAGGCTCGTTCGATGCGGGCGGTTGTCATCACGCGGCACGGGCCGCCGGAGGTGCTGGCGGTCCAGGAGCGCCCGGAGCCCGGAGCGCCGGGGGACGGACAGGTGCTGGTGGACGTGCAGGCGGTCGGCGTGAACTTCGCCGAGACGATGGCGCGCATGGGGATGTACCCGGACGCGCCCAAGCCGCCGTGCGTGGTCGGCTACGAGGTCGCCGGGACGGTGGGCGCCGTGGGCCCCGGCGTCGAGGGCATCGCGGAGGGCGACCGCGTGATGGCCGGCACGCGCTTCGGCGGCTACGCCGAGCGGGTGATCGTGACCGCGGGCGACGTCGTCGCGCTCCCGGACAAGCTCTCGTTCGAGCAGGGCGCGGCCATCCCCGTGAACTACGCGACGGCCTGGGCGGGGCTGCTGCGCTACGGCGGCCTGGTGGAGGGCGAGCGCGTGCTCGTCCACGCCGCGGCCGGGGGAGTGGGCATCGCCGCCATCCAGGTGGCCAAGCGCCACGGGGCCGAGGTGTGGGGCACGGCGTCGGCGTCCAAGCACGAGACGATCCGCGAGCTGGGCTGCGACCACACCCTCGACTACCGCACCGCGGGCTGGGAGAAGGGCCTGCCGCCCTTCGACATCGTGATGGACGCCATCGGCGGCCCGTCCTTCCGCACCAGCTACAAGCTCCTGCGCCCCGGCGGGCGGCTCGTCGCCTTCGGCGCCTCCGCGGTGACCAGCGGCGAGAAGCGCAACCTCCTCACGGCCGCGCGCGCCGTCGTGCGCATGCCCCGCTTCAACCTGATCAAGCAGATGTCGGAGTCCAAGGCCGTGATCGGCCTGAACATGCTGCGCCTGTGGGACGACCGCAAGTCTCTGGACCCGTGGACCGAGCCGCTCAAGGCGCTCATGGACGACGGAACGATCGACCCCGTCGTCGCCGAGGCATTCCCCTTCGACCGCGCCCCCGACGCCCACCGCATGATCGCCGAGCGCCGAAACGTGGGCAAGGTCGTGCTGGTGCCGTAAGGCAGGCGTGCCGCACGCGGTGCTACACTGCCTCGCGTGCCCACTCCATTCCGGCGCATAGGCCTCGTCCTCGACCAGGAGGTTGACGGCGCTCTCGAGCTCTTCCGCGAGGGGGTCAACGAAGAGGTGCCCCAGGCGTCGCTGGCGCGGCGCGCGGTCTTCGAGGGCGCACTTGTGCAGGCGCTTGTGCTGCTGGCGCGGCAGCGCTCGCCGGCCCAGGCCCGCGCCGCGGCGGTGGTGCGCGAGATGCGCGAGCTCCTGCCCAGCCTGAGCCTGCCGAGGGAGGCCACCGACGACCTGACCGAGGTGCTGGCAGGAGTCGCCCAGGACGACGAGAGTGAGGCCCGTAGGCAGCGACAACGCACGCTGCTTGAGTCGCCCAATCTCCATGGCGCCGCGGCGCTGAGTCATGCCGAGGACTTCGACCTCCTCGACTCGGTGCCACGCTAGTCGTGGCGCGCTGGCTCGTCGACACGTCCGCTTGGAGCCGCCGGGACGTCCCCGAGGTAGCGGGGGAACTCAAGGCCATCCTCGACGCGGACGGCGAGCTCGTCCTGTCGCCGCCCGTCCTGCTCGAGCTGCTGCGCGGTCCACAGGGCGAGCGCGTCGCGGAAGAGCGGGCGGCTCTCGTTAACGCGATGGAGGTCCTGTCGGTCGACGACGAGACCTTCCGCCTCGCGGCCGACGTCATGGAGACGCTGGCGTGCTACGACGCGGAGGGCCACCGGCTCCCCGTCACCGACCTGATCACGGCGGCTCTCGCCCATCAAGCGGGCTGCGGCGTCGTGCACTGCGACGGTGACTACGAGCAGATCGCCGAGCACGGGAACCTGAATTTCGAGCATCACCGCATCGCGATCCCGACCGCGCGGGGTGAACATCCCGTAGCGGGTCGCCAGCGTGCGCTGAAGCGGGAGCTGTTCCAGGTCGTCCATCAGATGGAGGTGGCCGACGCCGAGGCGTTCCTCGAGAAGGCGGTCGACGACGCGCACGCCGCAACTCGCTGAGGTCGTGCTGGTACCCTGAGCGCTCAGTGCCGGGTCTGAGCCTTCACCTTCTGCTGCTCCTCCCCCTCCGGGGGGAATAGCGCGTGGCGGCCGCGAAGCCGCAAACCGACCAGGAGAAGCCGAAGGACGAGAAGGAGACCGAGATGAACCCGCCGCACGAGCCCGACCGAGTACTGATCTTCGACACGACGCTGCGCGACGGCGAGCAGTCGCCCGGCATCTCGCTGAACACCGGCGAGAAGCTCGAGATCGCCCAGCAGCTCGCGCGCCTGGGCGTGGACGTCATCGAGGCCGGGTTCCCGATCACCAGCCCGGGCGACTTCGAGGCGGTGCGCGAGATCGCCCGCCACGTCGACGGCCCGGTGGTGGCCGGCCTGGCGCGCACCCACGTGGCCGACATCGACTCGGCCTACGAGGCGGTCCGCGACGCCGAGCGCCCGCGCATCCACACGTTCATCTCGACGTCGGACATCCACATCGAGCACCAGCTCCAGACGACGCGCGAGGACGTCAAGGGCCAGGCGCGTGCCGCCGTGGCCCACGCGCGCGAGCTCGTCGAGGACGTCGAGTTCAGCCCCATGGACGCCACCCGTGCCGACGTCGAGTTCACCGCCGAGGTGTGCGCCATCGCCGTCGAGGAGGGCGCCACCACGATCAACATCCCCGACACCGTCGGCTACACGATGCCGCAGGAGTTCACCGTCTACCTGGCGCGCCTGTACGAGCTGGTGCCCGGCCTGCGCGACGTCACCGTGTCCGTCCACTGCCACGACGACCTCGGCCTGGCCGTGGCCAACTCGTTCGCCGGCGTCCTGGCCGGGGCGCGCCAGGTCGAGTGCGCGATCAACGGGATCGGCGAGCGGGCGGGCAACGCGTCGCTGGAGGAGATCGCGATGCTCCTGCACACCCGCGCCCCCGACGTCGGCCTGCGCACCGGGATCGTGACCACGGAGATCGCGCGCACCAGCCGCCTGGTCTCGCGCCTCACCGGCTACGGCGTGCAGCCCAACAAGGCGATCGTCGGGCGCAACGCCTTCGCCCACGAGTCCGGGATCCACCAGGACGGCGTGCTCAAGGAGCGCACCACCTACGAGATCATGGACGCGCGCACGGTCGGCCTGGAGGGCAACGACATCGTGCTGGGCAAGCACTCCGGGCGCCACGCGCTCAAGCAGGCGCTGGAGGACCTCGGCTTCAGCGTCGACGGCCAGGCGCTCAACCAGGCGTTCAAGCGCTTCAAGGAGGTCGCGGATCGCAAGAAGCAGGTCACCGCGATGGACCTGGAGGCGCTGGTCACCGACGAGCTGCGCGACGACCTGGACGCCTTCACCTTCGAGTGGTTCGACGTGGAGGCCAGCTCGCGCCGCCCGCCTCACGCCACGGTCGGCGTGCGGATGCCCGACGGCGCCGAGCGCAGCGGGTCGTTCACCGGCGACGGCCCTGTGGACGCCGTGTTCCGCGCCATCAACGCCGCCACTGGCGAGGACGCGAAGCTGCGCGAGTTCCGCGTCGACGCCGTGACCGGCGGGCAGGACGCCCTCGGCGAGGTCTCGGTCGTCCTGGAGGTGGACGGGCGCCCCGCGGCCGGCCAGGGCATGTCCACCGACATCATCGAGGCGGCCGGGCGCGCCTACGTCCGCGCGCTGTCCAACGCCCGGCGCCGGGCGCGCCTGGAGGCCCGCGAGGAGGCCGTCCCCGCCACCCCTTGAATCACCGCCCGGAGATGTGGGAGGCTCGCCCCCATGGCGATCGCACCCGAGGCGCGTTCCCATCCGCCCTCCCCGGGACTCGAGGCGCAGACGGTCTGCGGCGCCTTCCAGGCCACGGTGGCCGACCGGCCCGACGCGCCGGCGCTGCGTTCGCTGGACGGATCCGTCGAACTGACCTGGCAGGACTACGGCAGCCGCGTCCGCGCCCTGGCCGCGGGCCTCTCGGCCCACGGGATCGCCCGCGGCGACACGCTGGCGCTGATGCTCACCAACCGTCCGGAGTTCAACCTCGTGGACTGCGCGGCCATGCACCTGGGCGCGACGGCGTTCTCGGCCTACAACACCTCCTCGCCCGAGCAGCTCAACTACCTCTTCGAGGACGCGCAGAACCGCATCGTGGTCACGGAGCAGGCGTTCGCCGACCGTGTGGAGGCGGCCCGGCCCGGGACGGCCGTCGAGCGCGTGATCGTGGTGGACGACGGCGGCCTGGAGGAGCTGGAGAGCGCCGGCAACCCGGAGTTCGACTTCGACTACGTGTGGCGCGAGGTGCAGCCGGACGACGTGCTCACGCTGATCTACACGTCGGGCACGACGGGCCCGCCGAAGGGCGTCCAGCTCACCCACGCCAACATGATGTTCGAGCTGCGCGCGCTCCAGGCGGCGGCGCCGGTCAGCCCCGGTGGGCGGATCGTGTCCTTCCTGCCGGCCGCCCACATCGCCGACCGCTGGTCGGCCCACTACAGCCCGATGGGGCACGGAGCGACCGTGACGTGCTGCCCGGACCCGACCCAGGTGCTCGCCGCCGCGGCGGCGACGCGGCCGACGGTGTTCGGCGGCGTCCCGCGCGTGTGGGAGAAGCTCAAGACCGCGCTGGAGGCGCAGATCGGTCCCGACCCCGGCGCCCTGGACGAGGCGACGAAGGCCGGCGTCCGCGCCAAGCTCGGCTTCGACGAGGTCGAGTGGTTCGTGTCCGGCGCGGCGCCGATCCCGACCGCCGTCCTGGACTTCTTCATCGCGCTTGGCGTCCCGATCTGCGAGCTGTGGGGGATGTCCGAGACCACGGCCGTGGCCACGATCAACCCGCGCGACGACATCCGCGTGGGCACCGTGGGCGTGGCCCTGCCCGGCGTCGAGGTCAAGCTGGCCGACGACGGCGAGGTTCTGGTGCGCGGCGCCAACGTCATGAAGGGCTATCGCAACATGCCCGAGAAGACGGCGGAGGCGATGCTCGAGGACGGCTGGCTGGCCACCGGCGACATCGGGGAGATGAGCGACGACGGCTTCCTGACGATCGTCGATCGCAAGAAGGAGCTCATCATCAACGCGGCGGGCAAGAACATGTCGCCGGCCAACATCGAGGCGACGCTGAAGTCGGCCAGCCCGCTGATCGGCCAGGCGTGCGTGATCGGCGACCGCCGTCCCTACAACGTGGCGCTGATCGTCCTCGACCCTGACGCCGCCCCGGCGTTCGCCGAGCGCAACGACCTGGACTCCGGGGCCCTGGGGGCCCTGTCCTCGACCGAGACGGTGATCGCCGCGGTGGCCGAGGGCGTCAACGCGGCCAACGAGCGCCTGTCCCGCGTCGAGCAGATCAAGAAGTTCAAGATCCTCGACGAGGACTGGCTGCCCGGCGGCGACGAGCTGACCCCGACGATGAAGCTCAAGCGCAAGCCGATCGCCGAGAAGTACCTCGAGGAGATCGAGGCCCTCTATCTAGACTGACCCCATGAGGGGGTTCGTCGTCGCGCTGGTCGTGCTCGCGCTTCCCGTCGCGTCGGCGGGCGCCGCGGACTACCCCACCGGCTGGAACGGGCAGAACCCCTTCCAGTGCGAGCTCCAGCAGGCCGGCTTCGGACCGGTCGGGCCCAACCCGGCGGCCGACCCGTACTGCATCGAGTTCGACAAGCGCCGCCAGAACGTGACGCAGCTGGGCGTCGTGGAGTTCATGTCCCAGGAGCCGGCGCGCGTCGCCGCGGCGTCGGACAAGTGCTTCTACTTCCAGTCCGACCACTGGCGCGGATCGATCGTCCAGGACGACGCGTCCACGAAGACGTACGAGTGGGACGGCCACTACTTCTTCGACAAGGCGCGCGGCGAGGGCGGCGTGTGGGTGACGAACTTCAACTTCAACGGGCGCACGCAGGATCCGGGCCAGGTCCCCGGGATGCCCGCGCAGTACGCGCGCTACTTCGGGCCCGGGACGGGGGGCTTCATCACGCGCAACGGCTTCGACGGGCCCGACCCGCGCTGCGTCGAGAAGGCGCGGACCAGCCCGCCCTACGTGCCGCCGCGCGCCGGCGCCCGCGGCTGCCTGGTGGCCAAGGGCGGGATGAGCTCGCGGGCCGTCGGGGGCGTGCGGCTCGGCGACGCCGAGTCGCGGGTGCGCTCGCTGCTCGGCTCGCCGCAGCTCGTGCGCCGGGGCTTCCTGCGCTGGTGCTACCAGGACGGGACGAGCATCCGCGTCGGCGGCGGGTCGGACCGCAGCGGCGACTCCGGGGCCGGCGACGACGACCCGGCGCACGTCCTCCTGACGACCAGCCGCGCCTTCCGCACGCGCGG
>DATLOP010000159.1:0-2722 GCA_035536255.1 Solirubrobacteraceae bacterium | reverse complement strand
GTTCGCGTCCACCGGCACGCCGCTGCGCGCGCCGCACGACGCGGTCGTCCTGGAGACGGGCAGCGACGGCGGGCGCGGCAACTACGTCGTGCTCTTCGCGCCCCGCGTCCGGCGCACGTTCTCCTACTTCCACATGTCCGCCGCTGCCCCGGTGCGGGCCGGGGAGCGCGTGCGCGCCGGCCGGCGGGTCGGCGCGGTGGGGTGCAGCGGCAGCTGCCAGGGGGCCCACCTGCACCTGGAGATGCACGCCGGCCGGGGCACGCGCGGCCGCGCGCTGGACCCGCTTCCGGCGCTGCGGCGCTGGGCGCGCACCGCCTAGCCCCGACACGCCGGGGTCGCGCCGCTTGAGATGTACATGCGCGGATGCACGCTGCATACTGGGCCGGTGCGACGCCTGCCCCACCGCCCGAGCTGGGTCGGCGTGGCCGCCGTGGCCCCGGCCCTGCTGGTCTGCTCGCTCTACGACCCGGGATCGGGCACCTACCTCACCCCGGGGTCGGCGCCTCGCGCGGTGTCGATCGGCGGCGGACCGCCCGGCGGCGTCCAGGGGTCCAAGAGCGCCGCGACGCCCAAGGCCTATGGCGACTGCGGCCCCGGCGCGCGGCCCGAGCCCGGCCTGCAGGGCCAGGTCCCGCGGTCGGCCCAGGACAGCGGCCACTCCAAGCTCGGGTATCGCTGCAACCTCAAGCTCGTCGGGCAGAACGACATCCACGCGCGGGGCGCCAACTTCCAGCTGGCGTGGTACCGCGACTGCGCCTACGTGGGCTCCGTCGGGGGCCGCGAGTTCCAGCCGCCCGACGCGCTGGACGGGATCGCGGTGATCGACGTGCGCGACGCCACCAAGCCGCAGCTGAGCGGGTTCATCCGCAGCCCCGTCGGGTTCAGCCAGCACGAGGGCGTCGAGGTCAACCAGCGCCGCGGCATGCTCGTGACGCTCACCCAGGGGCTCAGCGCGCAGTACGTCGAGGTCTACGACGTGTCCCGGGACTGCCGGCGTCCGCAGTTCAAGGGCCGCTACGACGGGGGCGGGCCGCTCTTCCACGGCCTGCGGATCTCCGAGGACGGGCGGACCGTCTACGCCACCGACTACACAGGGGCGGCCCTGGGTCAGGTCATGCACGTCCTCGACGTGGCCGACATGTCCAACCCGCGCCTGCTCAAGCGCTGGGCCCCCTCGGAGGAGCCCGGCTCCGAGTCCTACGGGATCCACGACCTCGAGGTCAACGGCGACGGCACGCGCGCCTACCTCGGCACCGCGACCGCGGGCTCGGGCCAGGGCGCCCTGCTCAGCGGACCGCCGTCCAACGACGGCCCGTCGATGGTCGTGCTGGACACCACCGACCTGCACCGCCGGGTCCCCGACCCCGACCCCAGGATCGTCTCGCAGATCGACTTCCCCAACTTCGGCCACACCGAGCAGCGGGCGACGATCAAGGGCCGGCCCTTCATCTTCTCCTCCGGCGAGACGCCGATCGTCGGGGCCAGGAACTGCCCGTGGGCGTGGGGCCACGCGGTGGACATGAGCGACGAGCGCCGGCCGCGCGCGGTGTCCGAGATCAAGCTCGAGGTCAACGAGCAGGCGAACTGCGAGCAGACCGGGGCCGACAACGCCGTGTACTCGATCCACTACAGCGGGGTGGACAGCTTCGAGCGCACGACGCGGCTCTTCTACACGTACTACACGGGCGGACTGCGGGTCTTCGACGTGCGCGACCCCGCCAACCCGCGGGAGATCGCCTACTACCACCCGCCACCGCCGCAGTCCACGGTCCACCGGCCGACGAGCAACGGGCGGGCGGGCGACTCGCACACGCCGGGCTGGGACTCCGCCACCTCGGACGTGCGCTACGTCCCGAACAAGCGCCAGCTGTGGTTCGTGTCGATCGCCGGCGGCTTCCAGGTGCTCCAGCTGACCACGCCGCAGCCCGTCGGGACGGTGCGCCTGCAGCCGCGCCGCCACGCCACGGCCCTGCGGCTGCGCGCGGTCCGCGCCCGGACGTCGTGCTCGCTTCCCTGCACGATGACCGTGGACCTCGTGCTGGCCGGCCGGGTGCGCGCGCGGCGGACGGTGAGCTTCCCCCGCGCGGGGACGCAGGTCGTCGACCTCCCGCTGAGCCACGCTTCGCGCACGATCCTGCGCCGCGCGCCGGCCGCGCGCCTGCGCGCCGACGCCGTGGTCCGCGATCCGGACACGATCGAGCTCGTCCACGAGCCGCGCTCGGCGCCGCTGCGGCTGACCCGCTAGGCCGGGGTCGCGAAGACGATCAGGTTGTCGCGGTAGTGGCCGCGGCCCGCGTCGAAGGTGCCCGTGCAGGTCACGAGGCGCAGCGCCGGGCCGGCGGACGGCCCGTACACGCGCCGGGTCGGGAAGTCGTCCTTGGGATGGCTCTCGCGGCTGCGCGCGCGGAAGGTGGACACGCGGCCGTCGGCGTGGACGTAGCGCACCAGGTCGCCGGCCCGCAGCTCGCCCAGGCGCTCGAACACGGCCGGCGCGCGCGTGCCGTCCACGTGTCCCACCACGACGGCGGCCCCGGGGTCGCCGGGGCGCGCCCCGCCCGACCACCAGCCGGCCTGGGAGGGGTCCTGGGGGACCTCGAGCCGGTGCCCGCGCGTCAGGCCGAGCGAGATCACGTGGGCGCGGACGCCGATGGCCGGGATCTCGATGCGCGGCGGGTCCGGGATGGGGCGCGGGCGCGCCCGGCGCACGGGCGGGCTCGCCACC
>DATLOP010000158.1:0-9438 GCA_035536255.1 Solirubrobacteraceae bacterium | reverse complement strand
AAGGCGACGTCGCCGGGCGTGTCGAGCAGCGCCTGGCCGGCCGGGCCGCCGTCCCCGGCGAAGCCGGCCTGGCCCGGAGTGCCGGCGAACGGCCCGATCGTCCCGTCGGCCCGGCGCTGGGCGTGCGCGGTGGGCACGGCGAGCAGCAGCGCCAGCAGGCCCAGCGTCGCGTTTCGTCGCATGGCAGTCATAACTCTTGCAGCGCACCGTAGATGCGGGCGCGGCGGGATTCCGTCACGCGCACGACGCGCCGTGTGTAAAAGTCGCGACATGCGAGCGCGCCGCCAGCGCCTGCGCACGGGACTCCTCGTCGCGACCGGGCTCGCCGCCGGCGCCCTCGGCGCCGCCGCCTGGGCCACCGACGCGTTCGAGGCGCTGGAGGTGCGCACCGTCGACGCCCGCTTCGACGTGCGCGGCGCCGAGCGCCCGTCACCCGAGGTCGTCGTGGTGGGACTGGACGAGCAGAGCCTGGCCGACCTCGACCGGCGCCCGCCCCTCCCCCGCTCGCTGCACGCCCGCGTCATCGACCGGCTGCGCCGGGACGGCGCGCGCGTCATCGCCTACGACTTCGAGTTCAACGACCCCACCGCGGCGGCGGAGGACAACGCGCTCATCGAGGCGACCCGGCGGGCCGGGAACGTCGTGCTGGCGACGTCGCGGATCGACGCCCGCGGGCGCACCCAGGTCTTCGGCGGCGCCGAGGGCCTCGCGTTCGCCCGTGCCCGCGTGGGCAGCACGGTCCTCGACTCGATCGCGGGGCGCGTGTACCGGTTCTCCGACACCGACCGGGGCATCCCGTCGTTCCCCGTCGCCGCCGTGCGCCGGGCGGGGCGAGCGGTGGAGAACGGCGGCTTCGAGGATGGGGAGGCCTGGATCGACTATGCCGGCCCACCGGGCACCTACGCGAGCCGGCCCTTCTCCCGCGTGCTCGCCGGACGCTTCCGCCCCGGGACGTTCCGGGGCAAGATCGTCGTCGTGGGCTCGACGGCGCCGGTCCTCAAGGACCTCGTCGACACCCCGCCCGGCGACAGCATGCCCGGGCCCGAGCTCAACGCCAACGCGATCGCCACCGTCCTGGACGGGTTCCCCCTGGGCGAGGCGCCGGGCGGCCTGGGCCTGCTGCTCGTGGCGCTGCTGGGGATCGTGGTCCCGGCCGCGGCGGTCCCGCTGCGCGGGCTGCGCTGGCTGCCGGTCCCCCTGCTCGCCCTCGGCCTGTACCTGGCCGCCGTCCAGCTGGCCTTCGGCGGCGGGACGATCCTGCCCGTCGTGCCCGCGCTGATCGCCCTGGCCGCCGGGACGCTCGGGACGCTCGCCGTGGCCTACGCCACCGAGCTGCGCGACCGCCGGCGCCTGCGCGAGACGTTCGGGCGCTTCGTCCCCCCGGCGGTCGTGGACGAGGTGGTCGCGCAGGCCGACGAGGACCTGCGCCTGACCGGCCGGCGCTGCGAGGGCACGGTGCTGTTCAGCGACCTGCGGGGGTTCACGTCGTGCGCCGAGAAGCTGGCCGCCGAGCAGGTCATCGAGCTCCTCAACCGCTACCTGACCGAGATGAGCGAGGCGATCCTCGACGCGGGCGGCACGGTGGTGTCCTACATGGGCGACGGGATCATGGCCGTGTTCGGGGCCCCGCTGGACCAGGACGACCACGCGGACCGGGCGCTGCGCGCGGCGCGCGAGATGCTCGACGTCCGTCTGCCCCGCTTCAACGCGTGGGCGCGCGACTTCGGCCTGTCCGAGGGCTTCGCCATGGGGATCGGGATCTGCAGCGGCCCGGTCATGTCCGGGAACGTCGGCTCGGCGCGCCGCCTGGAGTACACGGCCGTCGGCGACACCACGAACACGGCGTCGCGGCTGGAGGCGATGACCAAGGAGCAGGGCGTGCCCGTGCTGATCTCCGACGCCACGCGGGCGGGGCTCCGGGGCGGCGGCGCCGAGGATCTCGGCGCGGTCGGGGAGCTGGCGGTGCGGGGGCGGTCGGCTCCGTTGACCGCCTGGACTTTCCGGGACGGAAAAGACGCGGGTTAGGGGTGCGGGATCGGCCGGGGCGGCGAGGGAACGTCCGCGCCGGCCCGGCACGTGCCCTCGGAACGTTTCCCGTCCGGACCCTTTGCGAGGGCACGTGCCCTCGGAACGTTTCCCGTCAGGACCCTTTGCGCGGGGACGTGCCCTCGGAACGTTTCCCGTCAGGACACTTTGCGCGGGGACGTGCCCTCGGAACGTTTCCCGTCAGGACACTTTGCGAGGGCACGTGCCGTCGGAAAGCTGCCTCAGGGGACGCTTAGAGACGGCACGTGTGCTCGGAAAGCTTCCGTGGGGGACGCTTCCCGCGCGGCACGTCCCCCGCCCGGCCGATCCCGACCCCCTACCCGGCCGCCTTTCGCAACCGTTCGACCTCCGCACCCGACAGGCGCCGAACGCCACCCGGCTCCAGAGCGCCCAACGACAGCGGCCCCAGCCGGGCCCGGTGCAGCGCCAGGACGCGGTGGCCGACCGCGTCGAGCATCCGCTTGACCTGGCGGTTGCGGCCCTCGTGGATCGTGAGCTCCACGCGGTCGGGGGCGAGGCGGCGCGCCCGGGCGGGCGCGGTGCGGCCGTCCTCGAGCTCGACGCCGGAACGCAGCGCGCGCAGCGCGGGCTCGCCGACCGGCGGGCGGGACACCGTGGCCTCGTAGGTCTTGGGGACCTCGTGGCGGGGGTGGGTGAGCAGCTCGGCCAGGGCGCCGTCGTTGGTCAACAGGATCAGGCCCGTGGCGTCCGCGTCCAGCCGCCCGACCGGGTACAGCCGCGCGCCGCCCGGCACGAGGTCGACCACCGTGCGGCGCCCGTGCGTGTCGCGCGCCGTCGAGACGACGCCGGCCGGCTTGTGCAGCAGGTAGGTGACGCGCGCCTCGGCCCCGGCCACCGGCTCGCCGTCGACCGCCACCGCGCTGGACTCGTCCACGTCGCGCGCCGGATCGGTCACCACCTCGCCGCCGACCGTCACCCGTCCGGCCCGCACGACGTCCTCCGCCGCCCGCCGTGAGGCAACGCCCGCGTGGGCCAGGTACTTGCCGAGGCGCACGCTTGCGAGCATATGGGCATGGACCTCGACCTCCTCGACGCGACGCTGGCCGTTCGCGGCGAGCCGGGCTTTCGATCGGGGCAGGTGTGGGAGTGGGCGGCGCGCGGGGCGAGCGGCTACGAGGAGATGACCAACGTACCGGCCGCGCTGCGCGACACCCTCGCCGGCGCGGTCCCGTTCTCGACGCTGACGCCCCAGCACGAGGCGACCGCCCGCGACGGGACGGTGAAGGTCCTCTTCCACACCCACGACGAGCGCCCCGTCGAGGCCGTGCTGATGCGCTACCGCGACGGGCGGCGCTCGGTCTGCGTGTCCTCGCAGTCGGGCTGCCCGCTGACGTGCACGTTCTGCGCCACCGGGTCCATGCGCTTCGGGCGCAACCTGACGGCGAGCGAGATCCTCGACCAGGTCCTGCACTTCCGCCGCATCGACGAGGTCAACCACCTCGTCTTCATGGGGATGGGCGAGCCGCTGATGAACGTGGACAGCGTCCTCGCCGCCGCCGCGCGCCTCCCCGACGTCGGGATCACGCACCGGCGCACGGGCGTGTCCACGGTGGGCTGGATCCCGGGGATCGACCGCCTGACCGAGTCGCCCCTGCCCCTGCGCCTGGCCCTGTCGCTGCACGCCGCCGACGACGACCTGCGCACCGAGATCATGCCGGTGAACGAGCGCTACCCGCTGGCCGACGTCCTGTCCGCGTGCGAGCGCTTCTACGCGGCCAAGCGCCGCCAGGTCTTCGTGGAGTACGTGATGCTCGCGGGCGTCAACGACCGCTACGAGCAGGCGGTCGCGCTCGCGCAGCGCCTCGACCCCCGGGTCTACAAGGTCAACCTCATCCCCTACAACCCGACCGACGCCGCCTACGACGGCTCCAGCCGCGCCGCGATCGACGCCTTCCGCGCCGCCCTGGAGGAGCACGGGATCCGAGCGACCGTCCGCCTGACGAGAGGCCAGGACATCGCCGCCGCGTGCGGCCAGCTCGCGGCCCGCGCCTAGGTGTGCGCGGGCGTCTCGACGTGGCCCGCCCGGGCCTCGCCGGCCTTGACGAGGCGCTCGCGCAGCTCGCCCTCCTCCTCGGGCGAGGGGTCCCACTGGGCGGGATCGGGGAGGTCCTCGAGGGTGCGCAGGCCGAACAGGCGCAGGAAGAGGTCGGTCGTGCGGTACAGGACGGCGCCGAACGGAGAGCGGCCGTGCTCCTCGATGAGGCCGCGGTCGTGCAGCGTGGCGGTGGCGGAGTCCGAGGCGACACCGCGGATCCGCGCGATCTCGGGGCGCGAGACCGGCTGCAGGTAGGCCACGATGGCCAGCGTCTCCGCCTGGGCCGGCGTGAGCGGCGGGGTGCGCGGCTTGGCCAGCAGGCGCCGGGCGGCCGGCTCGGTCGAGGGGTCGGTGGCCAGCGTGAACCCGCGCGCGACCTCGCGCAGGACGATCCCGCGAAAGCCCTCGGCGTAGTTCTCGCGCAGGCGGGCCAGGCCCTCGACGACCTCGCCCTCCCCGGCGCGCGCCGCCTCGGCCAGCTCGGGAACGGTGACGGGGTCGTTGGACAGGAAGAGCAGCGCCTCGATCGTGCGGTCGAGGTCCCTCACGCCGCGCGCTCCTCGCCGGGAGAGGGCGCGGCTGAGAGGCGCTCCTCGCCAGCGGCCGCCGGCCGGACCGAGACCGTGATCTCGCCGAACGGCTCCGGCTGGCTCCACACCGCCTCGCCGCGCTTGTGCAGCTCCAGCAGCGCGAACAGCGTGGTCGCGATGGTGACCCGGTCGGCGTCGCGCACCGCCTCGTCGAAGTCGAACGACCCGCGCCGCAGCAGCTTGCGCAGGTGGGCCAGGCGCGCGGCGACGGAGACCCGTGGGTGCACGACGTGCATGTGGTCGACGTCGATCGGGGGCGGATGGGCGAGCAGGTCGCCCAGGGCGACGCCCAGGCGCGCCGGGTCGTACACCGCCTCGGCGCCCTCCAGCGGAGCGCGCTTGAGGTGCGCGGGCGGCGGCGCGCTGCGGTAGCGGCAGCCCGACTCGGCGGCCAGGCGCGCCTCCAGCTCCCCGGCGGCGCGGCGATAGCGGCGGGCGTCGAGCATCCGGCGCAGCAGCTCCTCGGCCGCCTCCCGGGCTCGAGGTCCAGCCACTCGTCGTCCTCCTCGCGCGGCAGCATGAGCCGCGACTTCAGCTCCAGCAGCGCGGCGATGAGGACCAGGAACTCCGTCGCCACCTCGAGGTCGAGCTCGCCCCGCGACTCCAGGTGGTCGAGGTAGGCGAGCACGACGTCGGCCAGGTCGACCTCGAGCAGGTCCACCTCCTCGCGCAGGATCAGCGTCAGCAGCAGGTCGAAGGGACCCGCGAAGACGTCCAGGTCGAGCTCGAGCTCGGCGGCGCGGACGGGAGCGGCCATCGAGGCGCAGGCTAGCGGGGGTCGCCGACGGTCACCGGGGCGCCCCCACGGCCATGGCCTGTCGGACGTCGTCCAGGACCGGGACGGCGATGGCGCGGGCCCTCTCGGCCCCCGCGGCGAGCACCGCCTCCAGCGCCGCCTCGTCGGGGCGCAGCCGCGCGTAGCGCTCGCGCACCGGGCGCAGGTACTCCACGACCGCCTCGGCCACCGCGCCCTTGAACGCCCCGTAGCCCTGCCCGGCGAACTCCCGCTCGACGTCCTCGGGCGAGCGGCCCGAGACGACGGCGAGGACCTCGATCAGGTTGGAGATCCCCGGCTTGTCGGGCGCCCGGACGACCTCGCTGCCCGAATCGGTGACCGCGCTGCGGAACTTCTTCTCGATCGCGCCCGGCTCGTCGAGGACGTACACCGTTCCCGGCCCGGTCCCGCCGGTCGTGGACATCTTCCGCTCGGGCTCCTGGAGGTCCATGATCCGCGCGCCCACCTCCGGGATGACGTGGCGCGGGACGACCAGCACCTCCCCGAAGCGGGCGTTGAAGCGCTGCGCGACGTCGCGCATCAGCTCGACGTGCTGGCGCTGGTCGTCGCCCACCGGCACCTCGTCGGCGCGGTAGAGCAGCACGTCGGCCGCCTGGAGCACCGGGTAGAAGAACAGCCCGGCCGACACCAGCTCGCGCTGGGCGCCCGCCTTCTCCTTGAACTGGTGCATGCGGTTGAGGTCGCCGAACGCGGTGACCGAGCACAGCAGCCAGCACAGCTCGGCGTGCTCGGGCACGTCGCCCTGGCGGAAGAGGATCGCCCGCTCCGGGTCCAGCCCCGCGGCGAGCAGCAGCGCCGTGGTGTCGTACAGGCGCTCGCGCAGCTCGGCCGGCTCGTAGGGGACCGTCGTCGCGTGCAGGTCGACGATGCAGTAGATCGCCTCGCCGCGGTCCTGGCCGGACACGTACTGCGCGATCGCCCCGATCTGGTTGCCGAGGTGCTTGCGCCCGGTGGGCTGGATGCCGGAGAAGATGCGCACGGGGGCGGCAACGTAGCCGACTTGCCCGCCGGCTCGCGACGAACTACAGTCGCTGGCTCGTGGCGGGGGAGCGAACGGGAACACGGCTTCGGGGCGGACGGTTGGGCGCGGGCGCGCTCGCCCTCGTCCTCGCGGGCGCGCTAAGCGCGGGCGCGCCGGCGCAGGAGCCGCCCCCGCCCCCCAACGCCGACGCGGACGCCGACCGCGTCGTCGACGACCTCGACCTCTGCCCGGGCACGCCGGCCGGAGCCAGGCTGGTCGAGGGCGGGTGCACGCTGGTGCAGCTGGCCATCCACCCCGGGGCGCTGATGCGCCGCACCGGCGAGCGGCTCGCCGAGAGCCGGCAGCAGGTCCGGATCCCCGGCCTGCTGCGCCGCCGCCTGGGCGGCGACGTCGACCTGCGGTCGGCCGGCGGCCGGCTGCGTGGCGCCGCCCGCCGCCTCGCCGCGCTGGACGTGTGCGGCGGCGCGCGCGGCACGGCGACCTCCGCGAGTCGCTTCGCCCGCGGCGCCCGCCGGGCCGCCGCCACCCTGCGCGCGGACCAGCGGACGATCGAGAACCGCACCGCCGTGGCTTCCCTGGGCGATGCCGACGCCGAGGAGCAGCGCTGGCACGAGCTGGCGATCGCCCGCGCGGAGCTGGCCGCGGGCATGGCCGCCGCGCGCCGCACCGCCGCACTGACCCGGGGGCTCTGCCGGGCGAGCCGGGGTCGCACGAGCTTCACCGGCCGCGTGCGCGCGGTCGACTCGGCGACCGACACGATCACGCTGACCGACGGGCGCAAGGTGGCCTACGGCGCCGCCGCGCGCATCCAGGGCGTCGCGCCGGGCGCCCTCATACGCGTCGCGGGGCTGCGACTCCCGGACTCGGTCGTGGCCTCGTCGGTCGAGCTGCAGGAGGCCGAGCCGCTGAAGCCGCTCAACGACTGCCTCGTGCCGCGGATCGCGCCCGTCCAGACGGCGTCGTCCACCCCGACGACCCACGACCTCCGCGGATACGAGCGCGACGGGAGGCTGCTGCTGGAGGGTGGGATGGGCTTCGCCGCGGGCGCGCAGAACCCCAGCTGCCCCTCGGCGGTCCCGGGCGGCGGGAGCTGGCTGTACTACCTCGAGGTCTCGCTCGACTACCAGGACACCGAGGGCATCCGCAAGACGCGCACGCTCTCCCTGTTCGTCCCTGAGGGGACGACGGATCTCGAGGCGATCCCCAACGACGTCGACGGCCTGTACGCCAGCACCCTCACCTTCCGCGTCTACCGCTCGCCGTGCACGGGCACCGACCTGTCCGGATGCGGCAAGCCCGAGCTCGTGGAGCAGCGCGTCCGGCCCGCCACCGTACGGCTCCAGGGGGCGTGGGCCGCGCTGCGCTACGACCGCTCGGTGTTCTCGGTGGAGGACGGCTCCGAGACGGACTTCGACGTGGCCACGGTGCAGCCGCTGGCCACGGACTACCCGTCGATCCTGGCCGGCGCGACGATCCAGGTCGGGGCCTACGCGAAGGGGGCGGGCGGCAGCTCCACGTATCCGCACTCGACGTTCGCCGGCCCGGGAAGCCAGGTCGCCATCCACGACGACGGCCCGAAGGGAGGCGCCTTCTGGGCGCGGGCGCTGGGGTCCCGAAACGGCTTCCCGTACCGCTACGCGGCGCGCAAGCCCATCATCGTCACCGACGCGGTGGCCTTCTGCAGCGACCCGCCCGACAACTACTACCGGCTGCCCTGGGCCCCGGAGCGCACGCACGAGATCACGCAGGGCAACAACAACCCGGACGGGACCCACAAGGGCGGCCAGAAGTACGCCTACGACTTCGTGATGCCGCGCGACACGCGGATCCGCGCCACGCGCGGCGGCGTCGTGACCTACGTCAAGGAGAGCCTGACCAAGAACGTCAAGCCGGCGGACGTCAAGGCCGAGACGGTCAAGTGGGTGCCGGGCAACGCGCTGCGCATCACCCACCAGGACGGCCTGCACTCCTGGTACGAGCACATGCCCAAGAACGGCATCGTGCCGGAGAAGGGCGACGTGGTGGAGCGCGGCGACGACGTCGGCCGAGTCGGCAACACCGGGAACTCCAGCGACCCGCACCTGCACTACCACGTCACCAAGACCGGCAACCGGGGCGGGACCGTCCCCATCCGGATTCAGGCGATCAAGGCGTCGAAGATGTGGAACTGCATGTTCCTGGGCAAGACAGCCTGGATGTCGTCGAACGCCAAGCCCACGAGCTGACGTTCGTCCAGGGTCGGTTGCGGCGCCGGCCCCGCCCTCTATCCTCCGTGGTGCGAGGAGGCGCCGAAACGCGCCAGATGAGCCCGTTCCCCACCACCGCCCGCCTCGCCGCCGCCGCCGCGGTCGCGGCGTGCGCGCTCGCCGCCCCCGCGCACGCCGCCTACGCGCCGCGGATGTCCCTGCAGGTGGAGCCGCCGACCGCCGGCGGGCCGGTGGCGATGAGCCTGGAGCTGTCGCAGGCGCCCGGCGAGGAGGCGACCCGGACGCTGCGCGTCTCGCTCCTCGGCTTCGGATCGGCGACCGAGGCCCGCTCGCGCCCCGCCTGCACGGGGGCGGCCGCGACCAGCGGCGCCTGCCCGGCCGAGAGCCGCATCGGCTCGGCCACGTCGACCACCAGCTTCGGCACGTTCTCCGGCGGGATATTCCACGCGGGGAGCGAGGGCGAGCTGACCCGCGTCCTGGCCGTGCTGTCGAACCCGGCGATCCCCCTCGTGCTCGACCAGCGGTTCACGGGGACGCTGTCCCCGGTCCCCGGCGGGCGCGAGCTGGCCTTCGACGACCTGCCGGGCGCCACGGCCACCCGGCTGCGCATCGCGCTGGACGGCGACGACCGCGCGCTCGTGACCGCGCCGGCGGCGTGCGGCGAGCGCGACGTGGTCGGGCGGCTGACCAGCCACGGCGGCCAGCGCGCCGAGCAGACCTCGCGGGTGGCCATCGGCGGCTGCGCGGGGGCGCGCCCGGCG
>DATLOP010000157.1:0-14080 GCA_035536255.1 Solirubrobacteraceae bacterium | reverse complement strand
GGCGGAAGGTCAGGCGCTCGCGGCCCGGCGGCGGGTCGGAGGCCGGCGCGCCCGGGGCCTGCGCCGGGCTCAGGGGGTCGTCCGCCACAGCTCCGCGATGGCCTCGGCCGCGCCCTCCACCGGCACGGCGCGGGTTTCGCGCCCGCGGCGCACCTGGACCTCGAGCTCGCCGCTCTCCAGCCCGCGCCGCCCCACCGTGACCCGCAGCGGCGCGCCCAGCAGCTCGGCGTCGGCGAACTTCTCGCCCGGCCCGGCGTCGCGGTCGTCGAGCGCGACCTCCAGCCCCAGGGCGCGCAGCTCGTCGTAGACGACCTGGGCGGCCGCCTCCTCGGCGCTGCCCGCCTTGCCCAGCGACACCACCTCGACGTCGAAGGGCGCCAGCGCGCGCGGCCAGGCGATCCCCGCCTCGTCGGCGTGCTGCTCGACCGCGGCGGCGGCGATGCGCGCCGGCCCGATGCCGTAGGAGCCCATCCACACGGGCGCCTCGACTCCCGACTCGTCGAGGAACGTGGCGCCCAGCGGCTCGGAGAACCGCGTGCCCAGCTTGAAGATGTTGCCCACCTCGATCGCCGCCTCGACGCGGATGGCCTGGCCGCCCACCGTGTCGCCCGCCTCGACGCGGCGGAAGTCGGCGCGCTCGAAGGCGAAGTCGCGGCCGGGCTCGACGCCGCGCAGGTGGCGGTCGGGCGCGTTGGCGCCGGTGACGTAGCCGCCCTCGGCCACGCCCTCGTCGAGCAGGATCGGCACCTCGGTCCCCACCGGGCCGATGAACCCGCCGGGGCCGATCGACTCGCCCACCTCGTCGGCGTGGGCGGGACGGAACGGCGCGCCCAGGGCGTTGCGAAGCTTGATCTCGTTGACCCGATGGTCGCCGCGCACCAGCGTCATCACCAGGCCCCGGTCCTCGACCACCACCGGGTAGGCCTTCAGCAGCGCGCTCGGCGAGACGCCGAGCTGGCCGGAGACCGCGTCGACCGTGGTGAGCCCGGGCGTCTCGACCGCCTCCGGGGCGGGCAGCGCCGCGGGCAGGTCGGCCGGGGCGGGCTCGGCGGACGCCACCTCGACGTTGGCCGAGTAGCCGGGCGCCAGCGCCACGTCGTTCTCGCCCGCCGCGCAGGGCGCCATGAACTCGTGGGCGCCGAACCCGCCCATCATCCCCACGTCGGACTCGCACGCGTACCACTCCAGCCCGCAGCGGTCGAAGATCCGCTCGTAGGCCTCGAAGTGGCGGTCGTAGGACGCGGCGAGCCCGTCCAGGTCGCGGTCGAACGAGTAGGAGTCCTTCATGATGAATTCCCGCGTCCTCAGCACGCCCGCGCGCGGGCGCGGCTCGTCGCGCTCCTTGACCGAGAAGTGGTAGAGGACCAGCGGCAGGTCGCGGTAGGAGCGCACGACCTGGGCCACGTGCAGCGTGACGATCTCCTCGTGCGTCATGGCCAGCACCAGCTCGGCGCCCTTGCGGTCCTGCAGCTTGAACAGCTCGTCGATCTCGTAGCGCCCGGTCTTGCGCCACGGCTCCGCCGGGTGCATGACCGGCATCAGCATCTCCTGGCCGCCGATGGCGTCGATCTCCTCGCGCACGATCTGCACCGCCCGCTGGTGGACGCGCCACCCCGCGGGCAGCCACGACCACAGCCCGGCCCCGATCTGGCGCACCAGTCCCGCGCGCACCATCAGCTTGTGCGAGACCGCCTCGGCGTCGGCCGGCGGCTCGCGCTCGGTGGGCAGGAAGTAGCCGGACAGCCGGGTCATTCGGCGCGAAGCGTAGTGATAGAACAGCTCCAACCGACAAGGAGCCCTCCCCATGGCCTACGAAGTCCCGCCCCTCCCCTACGACCCCGCCGCGCTCGAGCCGCACATCGACGAGGCCACGATGAAGCTGCACCACGACAAGCACCACCAGGCCTACGTGGACAAGGCCAACGCGGCGCTGGAGGGCACGGAGCACGCCGACAAGCCGATCGAGGAGGTCCTGCGCGACCTCGACGCGCTGCCCGAGGACAAGCGCGGCCCCGTGCGAAACAACGGCGGCGGCCACCTCAACCACAGCCTGTTCTGGGAGTGGATGAGCCCGGACGGCGGCGGCGAGCCCGACGGCGAACTGCGGGCCGCCCTGGAGTCGGCCTTCGGCTCGGTGGACGACTTCAAGGCGCAGATGAAGGACGCGGGCATCGCGCGCTTCGGCTCCGGCTGGGCCTGGCTGGTCCACGACGGCTCCGGCCTGGCCGTCACGAGCACGGCCAACCAGGACAGCCCGGTCATGGACGGCCAGACGCCGCTGCTGGGCATCGACGTCTGGGAGCACGCCTACTACCTCAAGTACCAGAACAAGCGCCCGGACTACCTGGACGCGTTCTGGAACGTGGTCAACTGGCCCAAGGTGGCCGAGGGGCTCGCCGCGACCGGCTCCTGACGCTCACGAGACGAACCGCCAGGTGGAGAACTCGGCGGTGAGGAACACGAGGCCCGCCGTGGACGCTCCGAGCACGAGCAGGTACAGGTCCCGGCGGGCCAGCGCCGCCCCGCCCCACATGAACAGCGGGAACAGGACGGCCAGGAACCGCGGGGTCGCGCTCAGCGGGTAGTCCGGCATGGGGGCGCTGAGCATGGCCAGGATGCCGAGGCCGGCCCACACGGCGTAGGGCGCGGGCAGCCGGCGGGCGGCGCCGACCAGGGCCACGACGGCCAGGGTCATGCCCGCCAGCAGCGCGAGCTGGCGCAGGTCGGAGGCGACGTTGACCCCCTGGACGAGGTTCGACACGCTGGTCCACAGGTTCTCGGCGACCGCCTGCAAGCCGCGCAGCGGCCCGACGAACTCCCGGCCCCAGAAGCGCTGGGCGCGCGCGCCGGTCAGCGGGTCGCCGAAGTGCGCCCACTGGTAGGCGGCGAACGCCGCGGCGCCGGCGGGCACCAGCGCCAGCCACAGGGCGTCGCGATCCAGGCGCCGCCCGCCCGCGGGGCGCGCCTGCCAGTACATGAGGGCCAGGGGAACGATCAGCAGCCAGCCCGTGTTGCGGGTCGCGCCGGCCGCGGCGCCCAGCAGCGCCGCCCGGCCCCAGCGCCCCTGGCGGGCGGACAGGAACGCGCCCACCGTGAGCGCGAGGAACAGCGACTCGGCGTACACGGCCGAGAAGAACAGCGAGGCCGGGAACAGCGCCAGCAGCCACACCGTCCGCCCCGCCGCGGCGGCGTCGAGCTCGAGCTCGGCCAGGCGCCACAGCGCGAGCAGGGCGGCCATGAAGGCGATGCACGAGACGAGCAGCCCGGCGATCACGGGCGACCCCAGGACGAACGACACCGCCGACACGGTGAGCGGGTAGAGCGGGAAGAACGCCGCGTGCAGCTCGCTGGCGTAGCCCTCCCGCGCGATCTCCAGGTACCACGTCGCGTCCCAGCGCACCCCCGGCGCCGCCAGCACGTCGGCGGTGTGTCCGAGGTCCACCGGGCGCGAGAGCCTCGGGGCCGACGAGTCGAGCGTCAGCGCGGCCGCGACGCCGGCCGCCCACACGATCGCGCGCGAGACCACGAAGGCGAGTAGGCATTGCCTCGCCACCGCGAGAGCGTATCCCCGCGGCTAGCGCGAGGGGGTGCGCGGCAGGGCGCCGCGACGGCGGGCCGCGGCGGCCTCGACCGCCCCGCCCTGGCTGTTGAAGTACTGCCTCATCAGGCGCGCGAACGTGCGGTCGAACGTCGGGTCCTGGCCGGCCAGCCGCCAGCGCACGACCAGGCGCCCGGAGCGCCCGGGCAGGGTGATGAGCCCGGTCCGGCGGTTCAGGCCCGAGGCCCTGACCTGGCGCGCCATGTAGGGCACCGGCCAGCGCAGCCGCGTGCCGGGACGCACGTCGGTGCGCCAGCTCAGCACGGCGCCGGTGGGCGTGGCGGTCAGCGTGTAGCCGACGCGTCCGTGGCGGGTGGGGGCGCCGGCCACCGAGATCCGCTTGCCCGGGCGCAGCCAGGACGGCGACACGGCCGACATCAGCCACACGTCGTCGCCCTCCTCGCGCACGAGCATGTTGCGCACCAGCGCCACGTACTCGGCGGCGAACCAGCCGTGGGGCACGGTCACGTCGTCGACCACGCGGTCGCCGAACGGGGCCGTCCCGGCCTCGAAGCCCGCCCCGCTGCCCGTGGTGTGGGCGAGCTCGTCGTACAGGCCCTGCACGGCCTTGCGCTGCTCGCCGCGCAGCAGCTCGGTCTGGAAGACGCGGAAGCCCAGGTAGTGGTGCAGCAGCCGCGTGTCGGCGTAGGTGGCGATCCCCTCGCGGAAGCGCCGGCGCACGCGCTGGAGCGTGCGCGTGACCACCGCGCTGTCGGGCTCGAGCACGCGGTGCGGGTAGGCGGCCCACAGGTTGCCCCAGTCCTGGCCGCCGCGGACGTCCAGCGACGGCGGGATCGCCCCGCCGTTGGCGCGCTGGGCGTTGTAGACGTGGCCCTTCAGGCGCGCGGTGAACGAGTCGTAGATCGCCTGGAAGCGGGTCGCCGAGGCCGTGTCCCCGGCGGTGCGCGCCAGGTCGACCGCGGCGGCCACGCCGGCCGCGGCCCAGAAGTTGTCGCCGGCCAGGTGGCCGCTGATCAGCTCGTTGTCCTGGAGGTTGGCGTTGGGCGGCATCAGCCCGGTGGGATCGCTCGCGCGCTGGCGCTCGAACCAGTCGATGGCCCGGACCACGTTGGGCAGCATGCGCCGCGCGAAGTCGGCGTTGCCCGTGCGCCGGACGTGCTCGCCCATCGCCCACAGCGCCTGCCCGAAGCCGTCGTACTCCTCCGAGCGCGAGATGAACAGCCCGTCCTCGCGCTGCCAGGCCGGGAACCACTCGAGGTTCTCCCGGGCCAGGTCGTGCAGGCCGACGAGGTCGTACATGTTGGTGATGACCGCCCCGTCGCGCAGCCAGAACGCGTGGTAGCGCAGCTTGTTGACCGTCTGGACCCAGGCCCCGCTGCTCAGCCGGTAGCGCGAGAGCGCGTCGTTGACGATGCTGGCGTAGAAGGTGTCGACGACCTTGCGCTCGGGCAGCCGGACCTGCATGGCGCGGCCCAGCAGCCCGCGCCAGTGCCCGAGCACGATCCCCCGGTACTGGTTGAAGCGCGCGGCGGCGATCGCCGCGAACGCCGGGTCGGCCTGGGCGACCGGCTCCACCGGCATGCGGAACACCAGCTCGCGCTGCTCGCGGGCCCGCAGGCCGACGTCGTAGATCGTGCGCCCGAACTGCGTGCGGGTGTTGATCGGGGGCGGCGTGGGCTGCAGGGACTGCGAGACGGCGATCCGGTCGCCCCCGCCCGGGTACAGCAGCAGCGCCGCGTCGTCGCGCAGCAGGGTCGTGCCCGTGTTGGGGTCCCCGCTCAGCGAGTACGCCCAGGCGGCGTTGAACCCGGCGCCCGGCTGGTCGTAGAGCCCTTCCCGCGTGGCCGTGCGGGGCCGCGGGAAGCGGTAGATGCGGATGCAGCAGCGCGTGGTGCGCGGGCCGAACTCGCCGCCGTCGTAGCGCACCCCCGCCCCCACCCGTGCCCGGTTGACGCGGGGCAGCAGGTTCTTCATCGTGATCCGGGCGAACACGACGGGCTTACCGCCCACCGGCCCCTGGAAGGTGTCGAGGCGGTAGAGCACGCCGCGCACGGTGTTGAACAGGCGCACGACGGGATAGCGGCCCTCCTGGAGGGTGTGCGTGCGCGGCTCGAACGTCTCGCTCCCCCCCACGTTGAAGCTCAGCTCCGCCCATCCAGTGAACAGGTCGCCCTCCGGCGTGACCAGCGTTCCCGCCCTCTGGCCGGGGAAGCCGAGCTGGTCGGTGGGTGTCAGCAGGTACGTGGGCGGCGGCTTGGGAGCGGGCAGCGGCTTGGGCGCCGGACGGCGCTGCGGGGCCGCCGCGAGGGCGCCCGCGGGCAGGGCGAGGAGGACGATCAGCGCCGCGAGGACGCTCGAAGCCGGGCGGAGCACCGGCGCAGGGTACTCAACCATCGTGTCGGGGGAACCGAATAATTAGGTTCGTGGCCGCGCTTCTGACGATCCTCGTCCTGGCGGTGGGCGCCGTGGCGGGGGCTCCGGCCCCGCCTGCGCGCGCGAGCGAGAGCCTGGCCTCGTTCATGATGGACGACGACCTGCTGGTGTTCTCCACGTACGGGACGCGCGAGTTCACCATGCGCTACATGAAGAGCTCGGGGGCCGACGGCGTGCGCGTCACGGTCCCGTGGAAGTTCGTCTCGGGCGAGGAGAGCGGGCGCCCCGTCCGCCGTCCGGCCGCCCAGACCGGCGCCCGCGCCGAGGACCCGCGCTCCTACCGCGCCGACATCTGGGACCGCTTCGACGACATCGTGCGCCTGGGCGAGATCCTGAACATGACCGTCCTGTTCAACGTCACCGGTCCGGGGCCGGTGTGGGCCCATCCCCGCGCGCCGTTCGCCAACCGCTTCGACCAGCCGGCCTGGCGGCCCAACGTCCTGGCCTTCCGGCGGTTCGTCAAGGCCGTGGGGCGGCGCTACTCGGGCGGCTGGCGCGACGAGAACCAGGACCGTTCGATCCTGCCGAAGATCCGCCTGTGGTCGATCTGGAACGAGCCCAACCAGCCGGCCAGCCTGGCCCCGCAGCTGGTCTACGACCGCCGCCTGCGCAAGCAGGTCCCGGTGGCCCCGATCCTCTACCGCGACCTGTACTACGCCGCCTCGGGCGCCCTGCGCTCGGTCGGGCACGCCGGCAGCCTGCTGATGGGCGAGACGGCGCCGCTGGGAGGCTTCACGCCGCGCATCCGCCTGTGGCCCAAGCAGTTCATCCGCGAGCTGTTCTGCCTGCGCCCCAACCTGCGCCCCTACACGGGGCGCGAGGCCCGCGCGCGCCGCTGCGACGTCCTGCGCCGCAACGGGCGCTTCAACGTGTTCGCGTGGGCCCACCACCCGTACACGCAGCGCAACCCGCCGACCCGGCGCGACCGGTTCTCGGACTCGATCAACCTGGCCAACCTCGGCGACCTGCCGCGCCTCCTGGACGCCGTGGCCGCCCGGACCGGCCTGATCGCGCGCGGCCTGCCGGTGGCGCTGACCGAGGCGGGTTGGGAGACGATGCCCCCCGACCCGACGCGCGGCGTGACGCTGGAGGCGCAGGCCGAGTACCTCAACCGCGCCCAGCGCCTGGCCTACGACCAGCCGCGGGTGTTCATGGAGACGCAGTTCATCCTGCGCGACGTCGTCCCGCGCGCCCGGTACCGCGGGCGCCGCGACCGCCTGTCGCAGTACTGGGCGACCTGGCAGTCGGGCCTGATCTTCGCCGACGGCCGACCCAAGCCGGCCTATCTCGCCTACCTCGTGCCCTTCGACCTGCGCCCGGGCGGCGGCTCCAACCTGCGCTTCTGGGGCCAGGTCCGCTTCCTCGACCCCTTCGCCGAGCAGGACGTCTACCTGCAGTTCCGCCCCGCCGGCTCGCCCCGCTGGCAGCTGGCCGCCGGGCCGATCCGGGTGCACAGCGCGCTCGGCTTCTGGGCGCACTCGGCGCCCAGTCCCGGGCCGGGCGTGTGGCGGGTCGCGCTGCTGCATCGCGAGGTCCCGTTCGTGTCGCGCGAGATCTCGGTCCCCGGCTAGCGTCCGCAACTCGTCCGGCTCCGACGAGTTCCTACAGCGATGTCGCGCGCCCCCTTCCTGCTCGCCTGCCTGATCGGCCTGGCCCTGACCGCCTCCCCCGCGGCCGCGAACCGCGCCCAGGAGACGATGGTCCAGGACGACGGCCTGCTGCTGTACTCCTCGGCCGAGCAGCGCGACGCCACCCTCGACGAGCTGCACGCGCTGGGGGCGGACTCCGTGCGGGCGTTCGTCTACTGGAGCACGGTCGCCCCCGCGGCCGACTCGACCCAGCGCCCACCCGACTTCGACGGCGCCGATCCCGCCGACTACCCCTCCGACCTGTGGAACCGCTTCGACGGCCTCGTGCGCGCCGCCCAGGCGCGCGGCCTGTCGGTCGTCCTGACGCCCACCAGCCCGGCGCCCGCGTGGGCCTCGGAGTGCGCGGGCTCGGTCACCAGCCGCCAGTCCTGCCGCCCCGACCCGGCGGAGTTCGGCGCCTTCCTGCGCGCGCTGGGCACGCGCTACTCCGGCGCGTACGCCGACGAGGACGAGGGGGGCGGGACACTGCCCCGCGTCGCGCGCTGGGGCCTGTGGAACGAGCCCAACGTCGGGCGCTGGCTGACGCCGCAGTTCGTCCGCCGCGGGCGCCGCCTGGTCCCGGCCTCCCCCGCGCGCTACCGCCGGCTCGCCGCCGCGGCCATCGACGGCCTGCACGCCACCGGCCACGCCGGCGACGAGATCCTGCTCGGCGAGACGGCCCCCATCGGCCACACCACCGGGCCCATCTCCCGGCGCCCGATGGCCACGGCACGGTTCTGGCGCAACCTCCTGTGCCTGGACCGCTCGGGCCGCGCGCTGCGCGGGCGTGCCGCCGTGGAGCAGGGGTGCACCCGTCCCCGGCGGCTGCTCGCCAGCGCGATCGCCCACCACCCCTACGTGCGCGGCGGCAGCCGGGCGCCTCACACCCGCCCGCGTCCGGACGAGGTGACGATCGCCAACCCGGGGCGCCTGCAGGCGATCCTCGACCAGGGCGCCCGCCGCGGGCGCCTGTCCGCCCGCCTGCCGGTCTACTACACCGAGTTCGGGTTCCAGACCAACCCGCCGGACCGCGTGCTGGGCGTGTCGCTGCGCCGCCAGGCCGAGTACCTCAACCAGTCCGACTGGATGGCCTTCCGCCAGTCGCGCGTGCGGGGGATCGCGCAGTACCTCCTGCGCGACGACCTGGGCAACGGCGGCTTCCAGTCCGGCCTGAAGTTCTCCGACGGGCGCATCAAGCCCGCCTACGGCGCCTACCGCTTCCCGATCTGGGTGGTGCGCCGCGGGGTCTCTGTTACCGTCTTCGGACAGGTCCGTCACGCACGCGATGGGGCATCAGGTGTCGTACGCGTGCAGGTGCGCCTTCCGGGGAAGGATTGGTCGACGTACCGCACCGTGAAACCAAACCGAAAGGGCTTCGTCCTGACTCGGCTCTGGAGCAAGCGAGGCTCATGGCGCCTCGTTTGGGAGCCGGACGGGGGGCAACCCGACATTTCTCGCGTCGCGAGGGAGGCAACCAGATGATCAGCCGCATGCTCCGAGTCCTCGCCATCGCCGCCGGCATCGCCGGCTTCATGGCGCCCGCCGCGTCGGCGGACCCCAGCGCCGAGCTGCTGTTCGAAGACGGCCTGCTGCTCAACTCGTCGGACGCCGTCGTGGCCCCGAGCATCGCCGGGCAGTGGCGCAACCGCCTGGGCGCCGACTGGGTGCGCATCCAGGCGTACTGGGACGTCATCTCGCCGGACTCGAACGCGACGCGCCGGCCCCCGGGCTTCGCCATCGCCAACCACACCGATCCGCGCTACCGCTGGGGCGACCTCGACCGCGCCGTGGCCACGGCGCGCGGCGCCGGTCTGAAGGTGATGCTCACGATCCACCAGTGCGGGCCCCGCTGGGCCGGCTCCGTGCCGCGCAGCCGCGTCCACTGCTGGCGGCCGCGCGCGGCCCTGTACGCGCAGTTCGCGACCGCCGTGGCCCGGCGCTACGGACGGTTCGTGCAGCGCTACCTGGTGGGCAACGAGCCCAACCAGAAGGTCTTCCTCCAGCCCCAGTCCAACTTCGCGGGCGCCCACCTGTACCGCGACATGGTCAACGCGGCCTACCCGGCGATCAAGCGCGCGGACCGCGGCTCGGTCGTGGTGATCGGCGAGCTGGCCCCGATCGGAGCGGCCAGCCGCTTCGCCGGCAACCTGGCGCCGCTGCCGTTCATCCGCGCGATGTACTGCCGCAACAACCTCTACCGGCCGATCCGCACCGGCGCCTGCCGGCGCTTCCGCACGCCGCGCGGGGACATCTGGGGCATCCATCCCTACCAGGTGCGCGAGCGCCCGGACCAGCCCCAGCGCAACCGCAACCTGGCCAAGATGGGCGACCTGCGACGCCTGTTCTTCGTCCTGGACCGCTCCTCCCGCCGGCGGTTCAACTTCTACATCACCGAGTACGGCTACGAGACCAACCCGACCGACGCGCGCAACGGCGTGTCGCCGGCGCTCCAGGCCCGCTACCTGCAGCAGTCGGCCTACATCGCGTGGGCGACGCCGCGGATCAAGCTGCACAGCCAGTACCTGTGGCGCGACGACGGAGCGGTGTCGGGCTTCCAGACCGGCCTGCACTTCTCCGACGGAACGCCCAAGCCGTCGCTCACCTCGTTCCCGCATCCGTTCTGGATCGACGCCAAGCGGGGTCGCAACCGGGCCGTGATCTGGGGACAGGTCCGTCCGGACGGTGTGAGCGGCGTGCGGGTCTTCCAGCAGCGCGGGAGCGCGGGCTTCACGCCGTTCCTGACGCTGGGCGTCCGGGCGCGGGGCTACTTCTTCGCCCGGCGCGCCCTGCCGGCGAACTCCAACTACTACTACGAGTACCAGCGCAACGGACAGACGTTCCGCAGCGACGTGATGCACGTCTCCTAGCGGACCGGATAGGGCGGCGGCGCCGCGCGGTCGATCCCGTCGACGACGCCGCCGCGGTCCATGTGGATCGCGTAGCCGACGTTCATCGCCGCGAAGGCGAGCAGCACGGCGATCGCCGCGCGGCGATGACGTTCGAGCACCCACCCCCCGGCCACGAAGGCCACGGGGGCGGCCAGGAAGAGGATCCGCCCCCAGTCCAGCGCGAACAGGCACGAGAGCGCGGTCAGCCCGAGCACGATCAGGCCGGCCCGGGCGAAGCGCATCCCGCGCAGCGCGAAGGGCGCGACCAGCCACAGCGGGCCGAACGCCGAGGCGACGCGGCGCGCCTGCTCCCACCACTGGTCCCGCGCCGCCTCCAGGACCTCGAGGCGCCCGGCGATCGGCCCCGCGTCGTAGCCCAGGACGCGCTCGCGCCCGACGGTGGGCACGAGCCCGCGGATGGCCGCGTAGGCGACGAGCGCCGGGGCGGCGGCCAGGGCGGTGCGCCGCAGCGCGTCGCGGTCCAAGGGCCGTCGCGCCCACATGGCGTAGGCGAACGGGATGAGGAACAGGGTCGTCTCGCGCACCGTGGCCCCGAGCAGCAGCACCACGGCCAGCGCGCGCGGCCGGCGGTCCACCACGCACAGCGTGCCGGCGAACATGGCCAGCGCGGCCAGCGCGTCCGGATTGCGGCCCTGGCGCAGCGACACGAGCAGCAGGGCGGGCGACAGGACCAGGGCGAGGCCGAGGCCGACGGCCAGCCACGCGCGCACGCCGAAGCGCCGCAGAAGCACGTACAGGACGCCGGCGCATGCGCCCGACGCCAGCCACGCGAGCACGCCGAACGACGTCTCGTGGCCGAACGGGAGCACGTGGACCAGCAGGGGCAGCCCGATCCGGTAGGCGAACGGGAACGTGTGCTCCTCGAACGGGGCGTCGGCCATCCGCTCGTAGATGAGCTCGTCGCCCCGGGGCGGCTGGGCGGCGTCGCGGACCAGGGCGTCGGCCAGGACGAGGGCCAGCGTGGCCAGGGCGCCCACCGCGAGCGGCGCGGCGGGGAGGCGGTCGCGCCAAGCCTGCGGTGAGGTGGCCATGGGCGGCGCGGATGGTACCGGCGACGGATCGATACGCTCGGCACGGATGAGCCGGCCGTCGCGCTCCGTGGCGTTTGCCTTCCTGGGCTCCCGGCTGCTCGTGTGGGTGGCCGGCGCCGTGAGCTTCCACGTCCTCGCGCTGGCCAACGACCGCGCCGGGGACGTCGTCGCGGGCGGGGGCACGGTCGGCGACACCCTGGCCGCGCCCGCGGCGCGCTGGGACGCGGGCTGGTACCTGGACATCGCCGGCCACGGGTACCGCCGGGAGGCGATCGAGCCCGCGTTCTTCCCGCTGTACTCGATCCTGATCCGGGGGCTGTCCGAGGTCGTGCGCTCGGAGGTCGTGGCCGGCGTCGCGATATCCCTGGCCGGGTTCGCCGTCGCGCTGGTCCTGCTGCAGCGGCTGACCGAGCTCGAGCTGGGCCCGGAGACGGCGGCGCGCACGGTGGTCCTGCTGGCCTTCTTCCCGACCGCGCTGTTCTTCAGCGCGGTGTACACCGAGGCTCTGTTCCTGGCGCTCGAGCTCGGCGCCTTCTATGCGGCCCGCCGCGGGCACTGGGCCTGGGCCGGCGTGCTGGGCGCGCTCGGCTCGGCCACGCGGAACACCGGCTGGCTCCTGGCCCCGGTGCTGCTCATCCTCTACCTCTACGGCCCGCGATCCGACGCCGAGACCCCGCCCACCCCGGGGAGGTCCTGGATCGCGCGCATTCGCCCCCGCCACCCCCTGCGCCCGGACGTCCTGTGGATCGCGCTCGTGCCCCTGGGCCTCGTCGCCTACCTGGCCTACATGCAGGTGCACTTCGGCGACTGGCTGGCCCCCTACCACGCCCAGGAGTACTTCCAGCGCACGTTCGACGGGCCGTTCAGCGCGCTATGGCAGGGCGGGGAGAAGGCGTGGGACGGGCTCACGGGCATCCTCGACGGGTCCGCCGCCTTCGGCCCGGCCTTGCGGAAGATCGCGCAGTTCGTCGTCGTCTGCGGCGCGCTGGCCGCCGCCGTGGGGGTGCTGCGGCGCCTGCCCGCGGCCTACGGCGCCTACACGGTGCTCGCGATCGTCCCGGTCCTGTCGTTCCCCTACCCCCCGGGCCCGCTCGCCTCGTCGCTGCGCTACCTCGTGGTGATCTTCCCGCTGTTCATGTGGCTCGGCCTGGTCCTGCGCGACCCCCGCGCCCACGCCGCCACCGTGGTGGTGTTCGCCTTGGGCCTCGTCTACTGCGCCGCCATGTTCGCGACGGGCCACTTCGTGGCATAGCGTCCCGCCTGGTCAGGCGCGCGTGAAACGCCGGCCGGATGTCGGTGACTCGGCCTCGTCGAGCTGGGCGGCGGCCTTCTCCATCGCCGCCACGCGCTCGGGGGTCAGCTCGCCGGCGTTCGCGGCCTCGATCTCGGCTAGCCACTCGGCGCCGGCGGCGGCCTGCGCCTCGTCGTCCACGACGACCGTGCGGCGCTCGGCGTACTTGTCGATCTCCTCGAACAGGACGTCGACCAGCTGGTCCTGGGGCACCTTGCGCAGCGGCTTGCCGCGCGAGAACACCAGGCCCTCGTTCTTGGCGCCGGTGATCCCGAAGTCGGCGTGGGAGGCCTCCCCGATCCCGTTGACCGCGCAGCCGAGCACGGCGACCTCGATCGGGTCGTCGTAGGCGCGCAGGCGCTCCTCGATCTCGGCCACGACGCTGTCCATGTCGAACTGCAGGCGCCCGCAGGTCGGGCAGGCGATCAGCACCGGGCCCCGCTCGCGCAGCTTGAGCGCCTTGAGGATCTCCCAGGCCACCTTGACCTCCTCCTCGGCGTGGAAGGTGGACAGCGAGATGCGGATCGTGTCGCCGATGCCGTCGGCCAGCAGGGTGCCCAGGCCGACCGAGGACTTCAGCGAGCCCGACCACTTGGTCCCGGCCTCGGTGATCCCCAGGTGCAGGGGATAGTCGATCTTCTCCGACAGCAGGCGGTTGGAGGCGATCGTGTTGGGGACGCTGGTGGACTTGATCGAGACCTTGAAATCCTCGTAGTCGAGGCGCTCCATCAGGGCGACGAACTCGACGGCGGCGGTGACGAGCGCCTCGACGGGGTTCTCCCGCTCGAGATCGTGCAGGTGCTTGGGCAGCGAGCCGGAGTTCACGCCGATGCGCATCGGCGTCCCGGCGGCGCGGGCGCGGTCGGCAACCTCGGCGACCTTGTCGGGCCCGCCGATATTGCCGGGGTTCAGCCGCACGCAGTGCGCGCCGGCGTCGATGGCCTTGAGCGCCAGCGTGTGGTTGAAGTGGATGTCAGCGATGACCGGGATCGGGGACTCGACGACGATCGTCTTGAGCGCCTCGACGTCCTTCTCGCGCGGCACTGCGACGCGCACGACGTCCGCGCCGGCCTCCGCGACGCGGCGGATCTGATCCATGGTGGCGGTCAGGTTGGCGGTCTCCGTCTTGGTCATCGTCTGCACGACGACGGGAGCCCCGCCACCCACCTGGACGCCGCCCACATTGACGTGTCGCTGAGAGGCCATTTGCGGCTTCCAGTCTAGGAGGC
>DATLOP010000156.1:0-14789 GCA_035536255.1 Solirubrobacteraceae bacterium | reverse complement strand
GATGAGCATCATCGTCAAGCACCGCACCGACCTGGACACGGTCGCCGAGCGCATCGGCGTGAAGCTGGGCGGCCTCGCGGATGTCGGACACGCCTGACTTCGCCGGGCCGCTCCTGCGCTTCGCCGACGAGCTGCGCGACGAGGGGCTGGCCGTGGGCACGGCCGAGCTGCTGGACACGTTCGCCGCGCTGGAGGAGATCTCGTGGACCTCGCGCGAGGACGTCCGCGAGGCCATCGCGACCACGCTGGCCAAGTCGCAGGAGGACCGGCGGGTGTTCGACCTGCTGTTCGACCGCTTCTTCTTCCGCGCCGCCGAGGCCGAGGCGGTGGCCCAGGACGTGCGCGAGGACGGCGGCATCGACCCGGCGGGCGCCCAGCTGGTCGACGTCGAGGCGCTGCGCGCGCAGATCGCCGCCGCCGTGCGCGAGGGCAACGAGGGGGCGATGCGCGACCTGGCGCGGATGGCCATCGCCGCCTTCGGGCGCCAGGGCGAGGGCTCGGGCGTGATCGGCGTCGACGTCCAGCGCATCCGCCGGGCGCTGGGCCTGCGCGCCGAGCCCCAGCCCGAGCTGCCGCCCGACGATCCGCGCAGCGAGGGCCTGCCCCGCGAGGGCATCCGCGACTTCGAGGGCCACCTGCGCCGCGAGCTGGAGCGGGCGATGATCGAGCGCACGCGAAAGCTCCCGCCGTCCCGGCCCCTCAACGAGCTCGACCGCGCGCTGCCCTCGGGGCCCCAGGCCGACCTGGCCCAGGTGCACCGGATCGTCACGCAGCTCAAGCGCCGCCTGGCCACCCAGGGCCACGAGCAGCGCGGGCGCAAGCGCCACGCCCACGTGGACGTGCGCCGCACGATGCGCGCGTCGCTGCAGACGGGCGGGGTGCCGATCGTCGTCAAGACCAAGCCCCGGCGCCCCCGGCGGCCCGAGATCCACGTGCTGTGCGACGTCTCGACCTCGGTGACCAGCGCCTCGGTGTTCTTCCTCTCGGTCCTGCACGCGCTGCACGACGCCTTTCGCAAGCTGCGCTCGTTCGTGTTCATCGAGCGCATCTCCGAAGTCACCGACATCTTCGAGCGCGAGCGCAACTTCAAGGCGGTGTCCGAGGCGATCGGCCGCGACGCCGGCGTGGCCGACATCTCCGGCTACACCGACTACGGCCGGGTGTGGGAGGAGTTCCTGACGCTGATCGAGGACGACCTGCACCCGCGCGCCACCGTGATCGTGCTCGGCGACGCGCGCACCAACGGCCGCGATCCCCGCGCCGACCTGTTCGCCCGGGTGGCCGAGAAGGCCGGCCGCACGTTCTGGCTGAACCCCGAGCCGCGGCTGTACTGGAACTACGGCGACTCGGTGATCGCCGCCTACGAGCGCCACTGCCAGGCCTTCGAGTGCTGGACGACCGCGCACCTCGAGGACTTCGTCAAGGCCCTCGCCCGCCCGGTCTCGGCCGGCGCGCCCTAGGCGGTAGGCTCCGCCTGTCCGTACACCAGGGGGGCTGGCGGGAAGGCCGGCTGAGATAGCGCCCAGGCACCACACCCGGCGCTGACCCTTCGAACCTGTGGGGTAATGCCCGCGAAGGGAGTTGAGATAGCCGGTGTCTCGCGTGCCTTCGGCGACGTCGTGGCGCTGTCCGGCATGGACCTGGCCGTCGGGCGCGGCGAGGTCGTGGCCGTCGTCGGGCCCAGCGGGTGCGGCAAGAGCACGCTGCTCGAGCTGGTGTGCGGGCTGCTGCGACCGGACGCGGGCACGGTGGCCAGCGAGCCCGCGGTCCTGATGCCCCAGCGCGACCTGCTGCTGCCCTGGAGCAGCGCGCTGGACAACGCCGCCCTGCCGCTGGTCGTGCGCGGCGAGTCGCGCGGCGCGGCGCGCGAGCGGGCGCGCCCGCTGTTCGGCCAGCTGGGCCTGGCGGGCTTCGAGGCGGCGCGCCCCCACGAGCTGTCCGGCGGCATGCGCCAGCGCGTGGCGTTCCTGCGCACGCTGCTGGCGGGCAAGCCGGTCCTCGCCCTCGACGAGCCGTTCGCCTCGCTGGACGCGCTGACGCGCTCGCAGATGCAGGAGTGGCTGGAGGGCGCGCTGGCCCGCGAGCCGCGCACGGTGCTGCTGGTGACCCACGACGTCGAGGAGGCGGTCGTCCTGGCCGACCGCGTGGTCGTCATGTCGCCGCGCCCGGGGCGCGTCGTGGGCGAGCTCGACGTTGGGCTGCCCCGGCCGCGCGCGCGGACGAGCTCCGACGTCGTGGCCCTGCGGGAGCGCGCCTTGGAGATGCTCGGATGACGCGGGCGCGCCAGCTCGCGTGGCCCGTGCTGCTCGCCCTCGCCCTGCTCGGCGCGTGGGAGGCCTACGCGCGCCTGGGCGGCGTGGACGACTTCCTCCTCCCCGCCCCCACCCAGGTCGGCGAGGCGCTGTGGGTCGACCGCGGGCTGCTGTGGGACGACTTCCTGGTCACCGCGCAGGAGGTGGTGCTGGGCATCGGCGTCGCCCTGGTGGCCGGGATCGCCTGCGCGGTGGCGCTGCACTTCTCCCCGCTCCTGCGCCGCGCCACCTATCCCCTGCTCGTGGCCTCCCAGACGATCCCCATCGTCGTGATCGCGCCCCTGCTCGTGGTGTGGCTGGGCTACGACCTGGCGCCCAAGCTGGCGATCATCGGCCTCATCTGCTTCTTCCCGGTCACCGTGACCGCGCTGGACGGCCTGCGGGGCGTCGACCCCGAGCTGCGCAAGCTCATGCGCACCCTGGACGCCTCGCGCTGGCAGGCGTTTCGCCGCGTCGAGGCGCCGGCGGCGCTGCCCTCGCTGCTCTCGGGGGCGAAGATCGCCGTCGCCGTGGCCGTCATCGGGGCCGTGCTGGCCGAGCAGGCCGGCTCCAGCGAGGGCCTGGGGCACCTGATCCTCCAGGCCATTCCGCAGTTCGAGACGGCGCGCGCCTACGCCGCCGTGGTAGTCCTGTCCGCCTTCGCCGTGACCCTGTTCGGGGCGCTGACGCTGGCCGAGCGCCGGCTGGTGCCCTGGGCCCACCGATCCCAAGGAGACCCCGCGTGAACAAGGCCCTGATGCCGCTGGCCGCGCTGCTGGCACTCGCCGCCCTGACCGTCGCCGGCTGCGGAGAGAAGGAGGAGTCGACGTCGCGGCCGCGCGCCGAGCGACTCGAGCTCGTGCTCGACTACTTCCCCAACGCCGACCACGTGGGGATCTACGCCGCCCTGGCCGACGGGGCCTTCCGCAAGGTCGGACTCGACGTCAAGCCGCGCGCGCCCTCGGACCCGGCGGCGCCGCTGAAGCTGCTGGCCGCCGGCCGGGCCGACCTGGCCATCTCCTACGAGCCCGAGGTGCTGCTGGCCCGCGACCGGGGGCTGCGGGTGGTGTCGGTGGGGGCGATCGTCCAGAAGCCGCTGACCTCGATCATGGCCGTGGGCGCCGCGCGGGTGCGCGACGTGCGCGACCTGCGCGGCAAGCGGGTGGGGACGGCGGGGATCCCGTACCAGTCGGCCTACCTCAAGACGATCCTCGCGCGCGCGGGCGTGAACCCGAACTCGGTGGACGAGGTCAACGTCGGCTTCAACCTGGTCCCGGCGATGCTCTCGCGCCGCGTCGACGCGACCCTGGGCTCGTTCTGGAACTACGAGGGCGTCGAGCTGCGCCAGCGCCGGCGCGCGCCGGTGGTGATCCCGGTCGACCGCGTGGGCGTCCCGACGTACAACGAGCTGGTGATCGTGGCGCGCAAGGACGACCTGGCGGAGCGCGGCTCGCGGGTGCGCCGCTTCATGCGCGCGCTGGCCGCCGGGTACGGCGCGGCCCGGGCCAACCCCGAGCGGGCGGTCGGCCAGCTCGTGCGCGCCAACCCGAGCCTCAAGCGCCGCCTCCAGCTGGCCAGCGTCCGCGCCACGCTGCCGGTGTTCTTCCCGGCCGACGACAAGCGGCCGTTCGGCTACCAGGACCGCCGGGCCTGGGACGCCTACGGCCGCTGGATGCACGAGAACGAGCTCGTGCGCGACCCGCCCAAGGCGTTCCGCGCCGCGACCAACGAGTTCCTGCCCGGCCAGGGGATCTAGGCGGCGGCCAGGCGGCGGCGGGCCAGGCCGCCGGGCGAGAGCAGGTAGGCGCCGGCCTGGCCGGCCCACGGGGCGTAGCGCTCGAAGAAGGCGTGGGCCTCCTCGGGCGTCGCGCGCGCGTAGGGGTCGCCGGCGCGCAGGCGCCCGACGAGCTTGAGGAACCCCAGGTCGCCGGCGGGCACGACGTCCAGCCGGCCGTGCCCGTGCAGCGCCAGCATCTCCATCGTCCACTGCCCGATGCCCGGGATGGCCCGCAGGCGCCGCCAGGCGGCGACCGAACCGGACCGGTCCGGCCCGGAGTCCACTCGCCCGGCGCCGACCGGCCCGGAGTGGTCGGGCCCGGAGTCCACTCGCCCGGCGGCGGCCGGCCCGGAGAGGTCCACCCTCCCGGCGGCGATCTCTCGGGCGGCCCGGATCAGGGCGACCGCGCGGCCGGCGGCGAGGTCGCAGGACTGGAGCATGGCCGGCGCCGCGCCGGCCAGGGCGGCGGGGCTCGGCGCGTCGCGCAGGCCGGTGCGCGCGCAGCGGCGGCCGAGGCGGGCGATCAGGCGCTTCTGGATGACCACCGCGCGGTCGAACTCGATCAGCTGCTCGGTGATCGCCCAGGTCAGCGCCTCGAAGGGGTCCGGCCGGCGGCGGACGCGCCGCAGCGGGTCGCGGCGCACGGCGGCGCCGATCAGCGGGTCCCAGCGGAACCGCTCGTAGAACGGCCGCAGGTCGTCGTCCAGGCCCAGGGCGAAGCGCAGGCGCTCGATCCCGTGCTCGGCCGCGTCGCGCGAGTCCGCCCGCGCCGCCAGCAGCGCCCGGTCGCGCGCCGGCTGGCGCACGGTCACGACCACCGCCTCGTCGCCCAGGTGCAGCAGGCGGCGCAGCGCACCGCCGGACACCCGCGCCAGCCCGTCCGGCCCGCCGTACCGCGGCAGCCGCCACGGCCAGGGCGTGACGATTTCGCGCGAGACCTGGACCATTCGTGTCACCTTACGCGGGAGGGCGGCGCCGGCGAACGGCGGGCACCGAGGGGGTCGATTCGAAGACGTGCCCGCGCTTTGTTTCCCCACGGGACCCTTTCCGAGGGCACGTGCCGTCGGAAAGCTTCCTCAGGGGCAGCTTTGCGACGACACGTCCCCGTTTCCGGCCGGAATCCGACCCCCGGCCGATCCCTCACCCCCTCACCCGCGTCTTTTACGCCCGGAGCGGGCGATCCCGCTCAGTCCCGCGGACTCAGCAGGTGGATGTCGACCAAAAAGGACCGCGACGCCGCGACGTCGATCAGATCCCCGCGCTTGCCCCGGCGCCGGCGCGGGGCGGCGGCGCGGCGCGCGGCGCGCCGCCGGGCCAGGGCCACCGTGGCGGCGCCGGCGACGAAGCCGGTGGCGGCAACGGCCGCCGCCTGCATGGCCGGAGACGGCGTCGCGCGGACCAGCTCGCCGGACACCGCCTCGCCCTCGATCGCCGGAACCTCGGCCAGCACGGGCAGGAGGTCGGGGTCGCGGGCGGGCTCGGGCATCGCAGGAGTGTAGTGCCCGCTCAGACGGGCTCGACACCCTCGGGGCGCGCCGGCTCGGCGGTGGGGTCGAAGCGCCGCTCGTAGACGCGGAAGCGCTTGACGATCCGCCCGCCCATCGCCTCCATCCCCCGGTTCATCGGGGTGTTCGTCTCGAGGATCCACCCCATCTCGCCCCACGTGACCGGGTCGCGGGCGGCCGTGTCGAAATGCTCGACGTAGAGCAGCGCGGCCACGCCCGTGTGCTGCCAGCCCGGCTTGACCCCCAGGAACCCGACCCGGCAGCGGTCCATGATCCTGCGCCGGCGCAGGAACCGCCACCAGCCCAGCGGGAGCAGGCGCCCGTTCATCAGCTTGAGGACCTGGTTGAGGTCGGGGACCGTCAGCGCCACCCCCACCGGCTCGTCGCCGTGCTCGGCCACCATGAACCACTCGCGGGCGAAGGCGAGCTGCATCTCCCAGGCGTAGTGGTCGAGGTCCTTGTCGGAGTAGGGCACGAAGTCCCAGTTGCGCTTCCACGCGGCGTTGTAGACGTCCCCGAAGATCTGCATGTCGCGCCGCAGGTGACGCCGGGACATGCGCCGGATGGTGATCCCGTGCTCGGTGCGCGACTGCTCGGCCAGCTCGAGGACGACCGGCAGCATCGCGGCGCGGTCGGAGATGTGCAGCTCCCACATCCACAGGTCGATGACCTTCTCCAGGCCGGTGTCCTCCTCGACCAGCCGCTGGTAGTACGGCGGGTGCCAGGGCTGGCGGATCATCGGCTCGCGCTCGAAGCCCTCGATCAGGATCCCGCTCTCGTCGTTCATCGTGAAGTCCATCGGGCCGACCATCCGGTCGTAGCCGCGCTCGCGCAGCCACCCCTCGGCCGCGTCGAACAGCGCCGCCGCCACCTCGGGGTCGTCCTCGAGCTCCAGGAAACCGAACAGGCCCCAGCGGTTGTCCTTCTCCGCGTTCAGGGACCGGTCGAAGTGCGCGGAGATCCGCCCCACCACGCGGTCGCCGCTCCGGGCCAGGAACAGCTGCGCCTCCCCCCGGTGGAAGAACGCCCCGAACCGCCGCGACAGGAACATCCGCCGCTCCAGGCGCAGCGGGGGGATCCAATGCGGCGATGTAGAGTGGAGCCGGTAGGGGAGCTCGATGAACGCGCGCAGGTCGCGCCGCCCCACGACCGGCCGGACGTCCACGGACACGAGGCCGCACCCTATATGCCGACGCCCATCGCCAACGACGTCTTCGCGAAGGTCCGCGGCCACGAGCGCTCCGAGCTGCTCAGCGCGGCGCGCGAGGCCGGCGTCGTCCCGTACTTCCGCATCCTGGAGTCGGCCGCCGGTCCCGTGGTCGAGATGGAGGGCGCCGAGCGGGTCATGCTCGGCTCCAACAACTACCTCGGGCTGACCGGCGACGAGCGCGTCAAGCAGGCCGCGCGCGACGCGCTGGAGCGCTACGGCACCGGGCTCACCGGCTCGCGGCTGCTCAACGGCACGATCGACCTGCACCTGGAGCTCGAGCGCGAGCTGGCCGAGTGGATGGGGACCGAGGACGCCATCGTCTACACGACCGGCCACCAGGCCAACCTGGGCGCGATCGGGACGCTGCTGGAGCCCGGCGACACCGTCGTCGCGGACTCCGGCGACCACGCCTCGATCCTCGACGGCGCCCTGCTCTCGCGGGCCAAGCTGCGGCCCTTCCGCCACAACCGCCTGGACAAGCTGGAGCGCACCCTGGAGCGCGCGGCCGGGGACGGCGGCGGCGTCCTCGTCGTGGTCGACGGCGTGTTCTCGATGGAGGGCGACGTCGCCCCGCTGGCCGAGATCGCCGAGCTGTGCCGCCGCCACGGGGCGCGGCTGATGGTGGACGAGGCCCACGCAGTGGGCGTCCTCGGGGCGCGGGGCGCGGGCACCAGCGAGCTGCTGGGCGTCGAGGCCGCGGTGGACCTGCGGATGGGGACGTTCTCCAAGTCGCTGGCCAGCTGCGGCGGCTTCATCGCCGGCGACACGGAGGTGGTCGAGTACCTGCGGATCGCCTCGCGGCCCTTCCTGTTCACCGCCGCGGCCGTGCCCGCCGCGGTCGGCGCGGCCCTGGGCGCCACCCGCATCTGCCGCTCGGCGGAGGGGCCCGAGCTGTTCGCCCGCGTCCTGGACAACGCCCGCTACCTGCACGCCGGGCTGGCCGACCTGGGGCTCCACGTCGTCGAGCCCACCCGGCTGCCCGACGGCACCGTCGTCGTGACCCCGGTGGTCCCGGTCCTGGTGGCCGACGACTGGAAGGCCGGGCTGCTGTGGCGGGCCCTCTACGACGCCGGCGTCTACGTCAACGTCGCCCTGCACCCCGCCGTCCCGCCGGGCGGCGCGATGCTGCGGACCAGCGTGATGGCGACCCACGACCGGGCCGTCCTGGACCGCGCGCTGGACGCCTTCGCCACCGTCAAGCGCGACTTCGAATCCCAGCACGGACCCCTCCCCGGACCCTGAGTCCGGGCGGCTCACGAAAAGGCCGCTCTGAGCGCACGACTTGGACGGTTCTCCATTGACCGCAGGCGGCGCGCTGTCGTAGCTTGCCCCCGTCTCGACCGCTCGGTTAAGCGCCGGGTGAGGGGGGTCTCACGACAGGTCGCAGCGCACCCGACCGGAGCATTCCGGGGGGCCGGTGGCGTGCGCGACGACGAGTCCTCTCGGCGGTCACGGAACGGCCGGGACGCACCAAGCCAACCCAGCGACGTGTTCGCCCGGCTCCGGGCGAGCAGGGAGGACAGGATGGACGCCACCGCGACGATCGCCCCTGCCCCGCAGCAGCAGCACATGCGGGCTCTCGAACTGGCCAACCGGGTCCGGCTCGCCCGCGCGAACCTCAAGCGCCGCGTCGGGAGCGGCGAACTGACGGCCGCGGAGGTGATCGTGACGTGCCCGTGGGAGGCCGAGAGCATGCCGATCATGGATCTCCTCATGAGTCAGCGCCGGTGGGGACGGACCCGCTGCCGCAAGTTCCTGACGTCCATCCGGATGTCGGAGACCAAGACGGTCGGGTCGCTGACCGAGCGCCAGCGCCGCACGCTGGCCTCGCTGCTGGCCGCCAAGGGACGGGCCGAGGAGGTCGAGCAGCGGGCCGCCATCGGCCAGGGCTACTTCGCCCACGCCTGACGACCTATGGCCGCGCCCGCGTGGGGCGGGCGCGGCCTGGGTCCTCAGGCCCGCCGGGTGGCGATCTCGACGATGTGGCCGTCGGGGTCGCGCAGGTAGATCGACCGGAACCGCCCGCGGTCGAACGGCTCCGTGCACTCCACGCCGCGCGAGCGCAGGTAGTCGCGCCACGCCAGCTGCTCGCCGGCCGACTCCACGGCCAGCGCGATGTGGTGGGTGGACCCGGCGCCCACCACCCCGGCCGCCATCGTCGGGTACTCCAGGAAGGAGACCAGCGTGCCCGGCGACCCGTGCTCGTCGCCGAACCAGAAGTGGCGCGAATCGGGATCGTCCTCGTTGTGCTCCTCGCGCACCAGAGACAGCCCGAGCAGGTCGCGCCAGAACGCCGTCGTGCGCTGGAGGTCGCGCGAGATCAACGTGACGTGGTGCAGCCCGGTCAGGCGCATGCGGCGCTGCTCCGTCACTAGCGGAACCCGTAGCCCCCGGAGCGGCGCTTGAACACCTCGCGCAGCGCCCAGAACGCCGTGGCGAACACGCCGATGCCCGCCCCCAGCATCGCCACCTGCGGCGCCCCGGCGAAGAACAGCCCGCCCATGGTCAGCACCGCCGGCGCGGCGGCCAGCACGGTGGAGTGCGACTTGTAGCCGGCGAGGTGCTCGCGGATGGCCAGCTCCAGCCCGGCCAGCGATCCCAGCGCGGCCGCCGCGGCCAGCAGCAGCCCGCCGCGCGAGCCGCCGGTCACGAACCCCGCGACGCCGATGACCAGCGCGAGCAGGACGCAGATCTCGACCAGGGGAAAGCTGCCCCACGGCGCGCGCGGGCGCTCGTCGCGGCGGCGCCGCGCTACCGGAGCGGGCCGCGCCTCTGGAGCCGGCCGCGCCTCGCGCGGCATCGACGCGCGCTTACGGCTTCGTCTTCCCATTCGGAGGGGGGCGGGGGCGACAGCCCCCTGGCTAACGGACAGCCGGACGAGAGCTTGACCCGCCACCAGCCCATCATCATCCCGACGAGGCCGAGACGGGGACGGACGTGCCAGTGGCCGCAGCCGCGCTCGCCGATGTCCTCGCGCGAGACGCGCACGTGCCGGTAGGCGGCGGGGTCGAGCATCATCCGCTCGATCAGGCGCCGGCACTCCTCCTCGCGCTCGGTGCGCCGGGCCAGGTCGCCGCGGACGCCGCGCAGGCGCGCGGCCAGGTCGTCGCGCAGGCGCTCGAGCTCTCCGAGCCCCAGCACCCGGGGGCCGGCCATCGCCGGGACGCCCCACTCCAGCCCGCTGCGCGGGTAGGCGCCGGCGAACGTGTGGCCGAGCTCGCGCTCGATCCGGGCGATCTGCTCGCGCAGGGAGCGCCGCGCCGCGCGCTCGCCGGTCTCGACGACTCGGGTGCCGGGCCGGGCCTGAGGGAGCGCCCTCTCCTGGTGTTCAAGCACCTCCACACGCCGATTCTACCGCGACCGCAACACCTCCACACACGTATGCAGCGCCTCCTCGACGTGGATGGCCGGCACGTTGGCCACCTGGATCGTGAACAGCGTCATCCGGCGGGTGTCGCGGGTGACCCCGTGCCCGGCCGCCGGCCCGGAGAAGAGCACCGCCACCGGGCCCTCCTCGTCGGCCACGACCAGCCGGCCCGGGGGCACGGGCATCGCCCCCGGGTCGCGGCCCAGGCGCTCGTCGGCCCCGGCCACGCGGATGCCCAGCGCGCCCCGCACCCGGTCGGCGTCCAGCGCCCACACGGGCACCCCGGTCTCCACCAGGGCCACCAGCAGGGCGTCGTCGACGACGTTGCGCGACTTAAAGCCTCCGCGCAGCAGCCGCTCCACCGCCGCCGCCTCGACCGGCGTGCGGTCGGCGTCGGGGTCCAGCCCGACGTGGCGGTAGAAGACGCGGTAGGCCCAGGGGATCGGGTCCTGGCGCATCGTCACGGCGTGCGAGCCGCGGAAGCGGTCCGACAGCCCGCGCAGGCGCTGGCGCACGCCGTCCGGGCTGCGCCCCGGGCGCGCGTCGAGGGTCGCCGTGACCAGGCGCAGCTCGGGGAACTCCTCGCGCACGTCGGCGTCCACCCAGCCGGCGGACGTGGCGACGTCGCTCAGGCCTTCGGCTTCGGAGGAGCCTTCCATCCCCGCCGTCGCGATCGCTCGACCAGCCGCGCCACCTCCGCCCGCAGGCGGGCCTCCGTGAGCAGCCGCTTTCCCACGTAGCTGTGCATCACGATGCCGCCAGGATAGGCCAGGGTCGTGGTGGGGCACCCGGCCACGCCGTAGACGTTGGCCACCAGGCCGTCGCGGTCGTGGCCGACCGGGAACCGCCAGCCGCGCTCGCGGACCAGCTCGCGCAGCTCGCCGCGGTCGCCGCGCACCGTGAAGGCGGCGAAGCGGACGGCCGGGAAGTCGCGGCGCACCCGCTCCATGACGTCGAGCTGGCGCCGGCACGCGCCGCCCGAGCGGGCGAAGTAGAAGCCCAGGACGACCGGCCCGCGCTCGGCCAGCTGGCAGGTGTTGAGGATCTTGCGGCCACGCACCTCGCACGCGGGGCGCTTCCCCGCCTGGCCCTGGCCGCGCCGCGTGGCCACGTTGGCGTCGCCGTTCAGGTCGGACAGCACGAGCGGGGCGGCGACCGGCGGGAGGGGCCGGTTGTCGAGGATCCCCTGCGAGCCCGGGCCCTCCGTGAGCTGCCCGTTGATCGTGATGTAGGCGATCCAGCCGAGGAACAGGATCCCGACGATCCAGCCGAACGGCCGGCGCTTGGGCGGCGGGGGAGGCGGCTCGCCGTGGCCCTCCAGCCGCGCCTTCGCCGCCCGCCGCGCGTCGTCGTCGTCGTGGAAGTCGAGCGGCCCCGGCTGGTTCATGCGGCGCGGCTGCGGACCCGGCGGGGCAGGCGCACGCGGCGCGCGCGGCCCCGGGCCCAGTCCCACGCCTGCCGGGGGAGCGTGCCCAGCTCGCCGCGCTCGGCCAGCACGAGGACCGCCGGCAGGACGATCAGGACGCCCAGCAGCGAGACGGAGAGGTCGATCACGGTCACGAAGCCGAAGTCGCGCAGCATCCGGATGTCGGACACCACGAGCACGGCGAAGCCGGCGATGGCCGTGACCCCCGAGGCCACGACGGCCGCCCCGGTCGAGCGGTAGGTGCGCGCCAGCGCCTCGGGCGGGTCGTGCCCGGCCAGGCGCTCCTGGCGGTAGCGCTCAGACAGCAGCACGCTGAACTCGGTGGAGATCGCGATCACCAGCGCGCCGAGCGTCACCGACATCGGGTTCAGCGGCACGCGCAGGACGAACAGCACGAGCGCCGACCAGCCGGCGGCGAGCGCGATCGGTATCAGCGGCACCAGCGCGCGCTCGGCGCGGCGGTACACCGCCAGCAGCGCCAGCGACACCGCGAGCAGGCCGGCGAGCACCGTGAGCAGGCGCCGCCAGTCCGAGGACACCTTGGCGTTGGCCTCGGCGGCCAGGACGGGCAGGCCCACGAGGCGCGCCGTCACGCCGGGCGGCGGGTCCAGGCGCTCGCGCATCTCCTCGATGACCTCCTGCTGGCGGTCCAGCGGCATGAGCCGGATGCCGAAGGCCATGGTGGCCATGCGCCGGTCGGGGGTGATCACGGCCTGGGAGAAGTACGGCGGCACGGCCTCCAGCAGCGCGCGCACGCGCTCGCGGTCCGAGGCCTGGGTGGGATCGCGGAACAGGCTGGGCAGCGACAGGGCCGGGCACAGCTCCGCGCGCTCGCAGCCGCGCTCCTCGCGGTAGCCGAAGCGCTTGAGCAGGTCGGCCTGGTAGCCGGTCATCCACTTGATCACCTCGGGCTCGGTCAGGTCGTCGGCGCGCACCGTGACGTCGATCTGGCCCGACACTCCGCTGGAGCGCTGGAGCGTGTCGAGGTCGCGCAGCGCCTGCTGGTCCTGGGGCACGAGCTTCTGGATGTCGGAGACCACGCGCGTCTGGGTGTCCAGCACGAACCCGAGCAGCGCCAGCGCCACGGCAATCCCCAGCACCCGGGCCGGGCGGTGGACGGCCTCGCGCATCGCCCCGCTCCAGGCGCGGCGGGCCAGCGAGCGCGTCTCGCGCCCCAGATGGGTCACGCCCGCCGTGGGCAGCGCGCCGCGCGACGAGCGCGCCGCGCCGGCCAGCAGGTCGCCCGCGCCGCGCACCGCGCCGACCGCCCAGCGCGGGAAGCGCGCGGGCGGGACGCGCGGCACGAGCGCCAGGGCGGCGAACCCCGCGGACAGCGCGCCCAGGAAGGCCAGCCCCACCCCGATCACCAGCAGCAGCCCGAACCCGCGGACCATCGGGACGGGCGAGAGCGCGAGCACGAGGAAGCCGGCGCCGGTGGCCAGGCACGCGGTGGCGATCGTCGGCCCGCCCAGGGCGGCGGCCCGCGGCGCGGCGCGCTCGGCCGGCAGGCCGTCCTCGCGCATCACCTCGTCGTGGCGCGAGTGGAACTGGATCGCGTAGTCCACCGCCAGCCCGACGAGGATCGGCAGGACCGCGATCGAGGCCATGGTCAGCGAGGCGCCGACCAGCGCCATGGCGCCGAACAGGATGCCCACGGTGGCCAGGGCGATGCCCAGGGGCAGCAGGCGCACGCCGCGGCGCGCCGGCGATCGGAACACGAACAGCAGGGTCAGCGCCATCACGACGAGCGCGGCCACGAGCAGGGAGAGGATCGAGCTGGACACCTCGTCGGTCAGCGCCTCCAGGACGACCGGGGCGCCGGTCACGGTGTAGCGGCCCTTGCCGTTGGTCAGCTGGAACTCCGGCAGCTCCGTGGCCGCGCGGACCAGGGCGATCGCGCGGTCGCGCTGGGCGTCGGACAGGCCGGGGCGCAGGCGGACCTGGACCAGGGCGGCGCGCGGGCTGGGGAACAGGTAGGCGAAGCGCGCCTTGGGCACGTTGACCCCGCGGCGGGGGTCGAACACGAGCTGGGAGACGAAGTCGGGGTCGTTGAGCCGCGGCAGCGAGCGGATCCCGTAGTTCAGCGCCAGGCGCAGCGTGTCGCGGAAGTACTCCGCGCGCACCAGCTCGCGCGCCTGCTCGGCCAGCCGGCGGCGCTCGGCCCCGTTGCGACCCTGGGCCTTGGCCAGCTTGCGCGCGGCGGTCATGGCGCGCTTCTCGCGCGCGGCCTGGGCCTTCTGCTGGGCGCCGAACTGCTCCTGGATCTGGCGGACGGACTCGTTGACGAACGTCCCGGGCCCGTAGACCACCTGGACCGGGCGGTCGCGCCCGCGCGCCAGCCGGGCGCAGGGCCCGTTCACCCCGCCGGGGGGCCGGCGCACCTCGCGCGGGAGGTTGCCCGACAGGCAGCCCTCCAGCCCGAGCAGCCGCCCGAGGTCCGACGTCAGCATCAGCTGGGGCAGAGGCTCGCGCACCAGCACGACGATCGCGTCCTCCCCGAAGCGCTCGCGGTACTGCTCGGTCGCCTGGAACGTCTCGGAGTCGCGCGAGACCAGCGTGTCCACGCCGGTGTCCGGCTTGAGGCCCAGCGCCAGCACGCCGCCGCCGAGCGCGAGCAGCGCGGTCAGCGCGGCGACGAGTCCCGGGCGGCGCACGGCGGCGCGGACGATCCGTTCCAAGCGCTGCGACATCCTCGCTTGAGGTTAGTGGGCGGGCACTCTCGGCCGCGCCGGATCTAGCGCTGCGGCGGGTACGCGGCGACGCGGGGGTACTGCGTGGTGCCGCCGCTCGTCGTGAACCTGCCCTGCAGCTCGCACGGCGGGGCGGGCGCGTTTCCGCCGCCCTGGCGGTTGAAGACGTTGTCGGCGATCAGGTTGCTCAGCGCGACGGGGATCAGCGCGGGGTTCAGGCCCAGGGTGGTCAGCGGCAGCGGGACGCCCCCGGCGCCGCAGTGGCGGTTGTCGTAGACCTGCAGGTAGCCGGGCCGCGCCAGGCGGTCGAAGGACCCGGGGAAGTGGTACGGGTTGGGCCGGTTGGTCCCCAGGCGCCGCGGATACAGCGCCAGGCTCTCGGGGTTCACCGGGTTGGCGGTGCGCAGGTAGTGGACGCGCCGACCCGCGGAGCCCGGCACGTCGGTGGCCTGCGTGGCCGCCACGCTGTTGGCGAAGAACGCGTTGAGCTCGCGCGGGTAGCGCCCGATGAAGTCGGTGATCG